>JBDUAX010000025.1:0-19942 GCA_040004455.1 Gemmatimonadaceae bacterium | reverse complement strand
AGTGGCGGCTGTCGAACTCGCGAGCGGGCCTTGGGTATAGTATTTTCTGTTCGACGCTCGATTTGTTTAGCGATGTGGGCCGATGCGGGCGATGTGGGGCGATGTGGGGCGAATTGTGACCCTTGCCGTGGTGAAGCGATGGCGTTGACTCCGATTGTGAGATGGTACTGAGTCGCAGTTGGCTTGCGCTGACCATTCCGGTCGCAATCGTTGCGGTTGGGCTTTTGGTGTGGACGGCATTGAGTCTCCTTCGGACAGTACGCCGCTCGGTGGTTGCGACAGTGCCGATCAGTACCGAACAACCAATGTCCTTTATTGAAACGGGAACGTTCGCGCTGAACATCGAAGGTAGTTCGCTCAATTCGGTCTCTTCCGACATGCGGTTTGAGTTGTATCGGAAGGAAAGCTCTGTTCCAATTCCTCTGCGGCGCGTTCTGTTCAGAACCGAGGTCTCGTCGTTCCGGCGCAGTCGCTTGGAACTTTACAGCTTCTCGATCACGGAGGCAGGCGCCTACGTTTTGCGCATTGAGGGAATGCACCGCGCCATGAGCGACAACGAATTGGCGGTGGTTATCACGCGCCCGTTTACCGGCTCAATGATTGTGCACATACTCGCGTTGGTTGTTCTCGGTATTTGCTTTATCGGATCGCTGGTGGTTTCGGGGCTCGCGATTGCCGGTACCTCACTGACCCCAGTGTCGTAGTTCGCTCCGCTACTCAAATTTCAAAGGCCATCAATGAAAAACACGACGACGTGGCCGGATGGGTAGCGAGAGACGGGAAGAATGGACACACGCGAACCAACGTCGTTCGAGCGCTCATTGCAGGTCCGCGTTACGAATTACCGACCTTTCATCTCTTCGGAGACCGCAGCGGCGTACTTCCGCACATCGAACTGCTTGGAGGCATCGAATCGAGCGACGAGACTTCCATTCGAGCCGCTATTTAACCGGGGTTGGGTTTTGATTTTCCGATGCGGAATCACTCGTCCGTCGTGCGATTGAGCTGACGCTACCGCGGAACAGCGGAGCCAATCGTAATCTCTCCACGAACCGCGTTCAATTTGGACTAACGCACGGGTGGGGAACGTTGTAGATCGGCAGTTCTGAATAACGCACTGTTATTTGTTTGTGCTCTCAAATGCAGCGCCACACGCCCGGCAAACGCACGCCAATCCGCGGCGCTCAATCGGAATGCGCTCCGGCATGTCGCGCGGGATCGATGCGGTAAAGCACCAACATGTTTTCCCGCCATCGACCATTGCACACTCGTTGTGTTCGGCGCACAAGGGGCAGATGGCGGGATCAACAAAATCAACGGTCATGAAACGAACGCAATCACAGTGTGAAGAGATCGGCCGCGAGTACGCAGATCCGGGAATTTACCAAACGTGTGGCGCGTGAACAAATACTGATCGGTCCTGGCGGCTTTACTGGCGTTGAAAACGACACATCTTCGCACACTATTTCGCGAAGCTTGCCGTCTTTCAGTGGTGCGCATGAGAAACAAATCTTGACGATCAGTTCCTGGTGGAGGAGGTACCCCGTACTGCAGTGCAATTCGGTTGGTCAACCGAGAAATATCAGTCGTTACGGGGTGCCTGCACCAGAGGGAATTCGTTGCGATTAACGTTCCGACGAATTCAGACGCGCTGAACCAGACAGGAGTAGCATCCGCGCTTGGCGTTGTGGAGGTGGATGTACCGAACCTCCGCATTTTGCAGCTGCCTCTCGATTTCCGCCTCAACCTTTGGTCCTTCGCAAACATCCGCTTCGATCATCATGTCGAGTTCGTCATAGCCGCGCACCGAAATCAATCGACCCAGCACGTAGTCGGGAATCTCTCCAACGTCGGCGATCCGTTGTGTCGCTCCTCGGCGTACATAAATCGGCCCCGACGCCTCGTATGGTGAATTCGCTGCTTGATGGCGATACGGGAGCAGTAGCAGCTCTTCCCCTGGTTCGGCGTCGACCAGGCTGATTCGGCAGGGGTAGCCCGGCTTCTTCTGCGCAATAACGCGGCGGGCGCCAACAGTGGCGAGCTGCGAATCGGTGAGATTGAAGTACGACTCGAACGGATTCGGCGGGAGACCAACGAGTTGAAAGCTTTGCATGTTTTCTGCGCTCTTCGTAAAAGGAGGAGCGCCAAGAATGCTTCAATGCTGCATTGATGTCTGGCCGTTTTCGGACATGTAATTTGGCGGTGCGATTACCTCACACGCGACTATCGTAGCGATCCAGGAGTGAGTAGTCCGCGATGCCGCTGATAGAAGCACCACGCCAGAAACAGCGCGGCCGCAGCAAACACAATCACGCCGACCACGAACCACAGCTTCTCGAACGACATGAGTTCTTCTTCGCTGTAATTCGACACGAGTAGTGGACGACCATTTTGTGCAACGCGAAGCGTGCGCTTGTCCCCGCCTTCAGGAAAAGGAGTGATCGCGAGTTCGCCAAGCACGTATGCCTGATCGCCCACTTTCAACAGTTGTTCTCGTGCGCGCTTGCCGACAATGAATCCGTTGCCGTCGGTCCACGTTGACGACATGTGCTTCGTGTGTACCGAAAGGTCTTTCGGTTCGATGATCACCGTTCCCGTTGCGTCTCGAAGCACAAACGCTTGCGCCGAACGTTCCCAATGCGTGCGAGAATTTTTCGTGTTGCTCCAGCGCGATTCCAATTGGTACCAGACACCAGGTTGTTTTGTGTACGGCCCGATGACTGGCTCCGCATTTGGCGCAAGTTCGAGCCTGCCCTTGAGCTCAACGTATCCCGGTTTCGCAGTTGCGATTGACGACGTTGACAGTGCTTGCATTTCCCGCATTGACACGAGGCCACTGATGCCCGCAGCGAGTCCGAGCAGTCCGATTAACGATATGACAAAGACGAAGACGATTGGTTGCGCATCACTCATGTTACGCACGAACGCGCCATTCAATTTGCCATTCTTGATTTCCTGCTCGAGTTGGTAGTAGTCTTTGCGCTCACCGCTGGACACGGCCCAACTCTCCGACTCCGCTTCTTCCAGAATTCGGTATGGAAGCGCCCACTCTGGCCATTTCGTTCTCAGTGCGTTGGCCGAGGTAATGCCCTTGTCGCGAAGTTCGCGTGCGCGTGCTTCGTCGCCGTTCGCCCAAACGCTGTGCGATTCCGCGACATCGATCCACGCAATTTCTGCGATCAACTCATCAGGTTTGAACGCGTGTTCTCGCTCGGAATATTCCAGGAGCATGCGTGCTTTTTCGAATTGCTGGGTGTTGGTGTAGAGTCGCCGCGCCTGATCGACATAGGCGGCGTCACCCAGGCACTTGTCCTGGTGGGCGATCAGGCGTTGCAGTATCACCGAATCAGCGGTGTCGCCGGAGCTGGCAAACGCGTCGGTGATAATTTGCGAGCAGCCATTGTCCCTGGGTTCAAACCTGACTTCGTAGCGTTTGAACAGGAGCGCCGCCGTACCGGCAGCTGCGAAACAGACGATGACCACGAATGTGGTGCTCAACGCGCGTAATCTCCGCTGGACTGTCGCTCGCATAATGCGACCTAATCAACCTCGGGTGCGACCGTGCGCCAGTACGTTGGGGGCACCTGCGCATTAAACGAGGCGCTGATACCACACTTTGCGATGGACTGTTGTTGGGTCTACTATTGATTTCACGGAACCTTTCTACGGCACTACACTTGCAGCCACTCATGATTGGTGATGCAGGCAAGCCCATTCGTCAGAAATTTCCATGACTGGTTTCCTTAACGAAACTCGATCTTTCGCAGCCGACCTGCAGTTTGCATTTTAGGAGAGCTCGTGAAAGCGCGGCGACGTGGCAGTTCACTACCACTCAGGCCGAAAGGTCGTACCCTCAGGAGATTGCACCATGAAAAAGATAGTTGCACTGGCAGTAGCTCTCGGCTTTAGCGCCGCCACTATGAACGCGCAGACAATCACGAACGGATTCACGTTCGCCGTCGCCTCGGGCAGTGATTGCGGCGTGGGTACGCACTTCCATTCGAACACCGGGGGAAGCTTTGGTAACCCGGCCGGCAAGGCAGAAGTTGGCAATTTCGTTGGTGAGTGCGTTCACGGTTTATCCGAGTACAACCTCACGGGGTTGGCGTCGAGCCCGACGGCGTTCGTCACGTTCGACCTTTTCAAGCTTGGTGGATTGTTTGACGGCACCAACAGCACGCCGTACTTCGGCTTGATCAACGTGGTGGCTTACGCCGGCAACAACGCGGAAGACATCTCCGATTTCTCAGCCGCGTCAATTGGTTCCGTCGGATCGTTCAACACCACTGGCGCCGTACTCGGCCAGATCTTCAGCCTCGACATCACGTCCATCTTCAACGCGGCGATCGCGGCGAACCGCACATCCCTTGGCATTCGTTTGTCGCGCGCCGGTGACGCATCCACCCAGCCAAGCAACGCCATGACGTTTGAAGACTTCCACCTCACGACGAACAACCAGAGCACTGGAACCGTTACACCGGAACCAGCGTCGTTCGTTCTCATGGGAGCCGGACTACTTGCCATCGTTGCGTTACGCCGCAAGCGTCGCGCGTAATTGCAGAAGCAGTTCAAGCTGAAAAGAAAACGGGCATCCGAATGGATGCCCGTTTTGCATGACCCCGATCGAGGTCGATCAGTTTTCAGTTTGTTGCAACTGCCGATTTGCGGGCAACAAACCAATCACGGCTGCGCCCCTGATACCGTAAACGGCACGCTCGCCACCATCGGCCCCCACGCCATTTCAATCACTCCACGATTGCCTTGCGGCCTGATGCTGATCGTGAATTCTTCAACTGGCGCTGTCGCAGGAGTCATCTGCATTGCAACACGCCCGATGTCGCGCGACGCATTGTACTGCGTGCCCCACTGCCCCACCTGACTGTTCACAATGAGAAACGTGCCGTTGTGCGTATGCTGCACCCACAACGTGTACATCCCTGCCTTCAACTTCATGTCGCCAATTGTCAGTTCGCGCGTGGTGAACATATGCGTCGCGTCGTTCGCGCCTGCGCGCCAAACGGAATCAAACGGAATGAGCAAACCACCCCACACGGTGCGATCGCGCACCATGGGCCGGCCGTAGTCGATGTCGACCATGCCGCCAGGTCCGAACGATGCGCGCGCAAAATCGCGAACCGACAACACCCCGCTTGGCTTCATGCTCTTCGCAATTGCAGCGATATCAACCGTGCCGTTTGCTCGAGTCGCGTAGGCTTTGTTCGTCGTGAATTTTCCATCAACCAACAACAACTGATTTTTCGCGTCAAAACGCATGTTCATCGCGTAGGCCGGGCCAACGAGATGAACCGTGTCACCTTTCATGGCGGCCAAGCCGGTGAATTGCACGCCACCACCGACTCCAATTGCTGGAACCGAGTCCATTGGTGTTCCACCTTTCTTGAGCGCCGAGAGGAGTTCTGAGGGGCCGTACACGTAGACTGGAAAATTGATCATCGCTTTTTTCACGGCCAACGCAACGCGCGAAGTGCTGTCGGCGAACACTGTTTCGCGATACGCAGAGTCTGCGGTAATCCTGATTCGATATTCGCGCGCGCCCGCCACCGGTGGTGAACCGTCGGCCTGCATGCGCGTAATGATTGCGGTCATCGGTCGGCCGTCAGCACCCACCGCGACGTCGTACTTCACTCGGGCAACCGGACCAGGCACGCGCACAACCATTTCGCCAGTGATGCGATTGTTGGCGTGCGTATACTGCTCGACAGCCAACGTATC
This sequence comes from Gemmatimonadaceae bacterium, assembly GCA_040004455.1. Classification (GTDB taxonomy): domain Bacteria; phylum Gemmatimonadota; class Gemmatimonadetes; order Gemmatimonadales; family Gemmatimonadaceae; genus Gemmatimonas. The sequence continues at coordinate 14,209 of JBDUAX010000025.1, read as the reverse complement.
GGGGCCAAGTCGGTACACCATCGTTGCCGGCTGAGCGAGGGCGACGACCGAAGCGAAGGGAATGGCAAGAGACGCGAGAAATAGTTGAGTGCGCATAGAGAGGATTGAAGGCAACATGAATTGCGTTTAACAAAACTACAGACTTCAGCGCACGCACGCGAATACCATGATCATTGCGCTGTTTCCGCTGCGCCTATTTCGTACCGCTCGCGAGGAACTTCGCGATAGTATCATTTAGAAATTTTGCATCGGCGGGGCTGGCACCTGCGCCCGCGGGATGCCCCCACAACGACGGAATCGGACGGAATAACACTTTCGGGATGAACTGTTGTTCGTACTTCGCATCCGTAATCGGAAAATACATATCCGTCTCGCTGGGCATATACAAAAAAGGCATCTTGATTGACTTGAGCGCCGCTTCAACATCACCATTGAAACCTGGTGACTTGCCGACATCGTGTTGCTGCCAGGTGCGCACCTGCAAAATCAAATTGTTGGCGTCAGCACCGGGAATAAAGTTCGTGCGAAAATTATTGACGACTGATTCAAACGTTTGATTGGGACGCCCGCTCGTTTTCCACAATTCCTGGCGCCACCATTCCTGCGAATACAACCAGCCCGCCCAGACCATTCCAAAGGCAGAGATGCCTTTCGCCGGTTGCTCGGTGTAGTCGCCATTCATGAATGCCGGATCGGCAGTAATTGCAGCGATCTGTCCTTCGAGTCGAACGAAGCCGTGGCCGTACGTTTTCGCTGTTCCCGACGTTGCAACGACGCGATCAACAAAGTCGGGCTCACTCACGGCCCATTGAAACGCTTGCTGTGCGCCCATCGAAAAACCGATCACCGCGCGCAGGTGATTCACTTTCAAATCCTCAATCAACAGGCGACGCACAGCAATCACGTTGTCGCGAATGGTCATGACTGGAAAACGCGGACCATGAAACGGTTCTGGCGTGTTGCTTGGTGACGACGAATGCGCATTACCGAATAGCTCCGTCGCCACGAGAAACACCTTCGCTGTATCAAGGGCCTTTCCGGGACCAATCAGCCATTCGTAACCGTGGTGATTGGCCATATAGTGCGACGGTAACAGAATCACATTGTCGTGCGCCGCGTTCAGATGCCCGTACGTTCCGTAAATGATGATGGCTTTCGGCAAAACAACGCCGCTTTCCGTCTTGAAGTCTGCAATCGCAAACTCGTGATGTTCTGCGCGATCAACGCGCGCACCTTGTGCGTGAGCTGTTGACACAATCGCGAGCAGCAAGACACCAAATGACAGTTTGCTTTTGAGGCGCATATGAAGTGAAAGGTGTGGCGGACGGCGCATTGAAATTGTGCCGAGATCGTTCTGAGCTCGGGTTGAAGTTGGTTGCGCATGGACGATAGGGCACAAGTGCTGCGGGCGTAAGGCTACAACTGGAAATGCAGTTTGCGTCGCATTTGCGTAAACGGTCGGAAACGCATAAGGTGGGAGTTCCGAAAGACGGCGTTTGCAACACCGCACCGATGTTGCCTGCGGACATCTCAAAAATTTCTACAGAGGGGCACGAGACAAATGAGGGTCAAGCTTCAGATGCGACGCTATGGGTGCGTCGCAGCCGCACTGGTTGCGGCGGGGTCGTTCGTACCATCAGCAGCAGAGGCGCAGTACAGTGGCCTCTATTTTTTCGGCGACAGTTTCACAGACGTTGGTAACGCCACCGGGCTTGCATTTGCAAACAGTATTCCCAATCCCACGCCACCGCCGTACGCGCCAGGACGCTTCTCCAATGGCTTGGTGTGGACCGAGTACTTCGCGGCGAGCCTGGGAAAAGCAGCGTCGGCCGGACCAGCGTGGCTCAACCAAGGCTCCAACTACGCCGTCGGTGGCGCGACCACGGGCACGCTCGGCTCATTCAATTCGCCAACGGGGATGCTCAGTCAGGGGGTAACGTTCGCAAACCAACATCCTGGTGGGGTGGCCCCCGGCGGTTTGTTCGTGCTGTGGGGCGGCGGCAACGACATCATCGCGGCCGCACAACTTGCATCCCCAATTGCGCAACAGCTGGCGGTGCAACAGGCAGTGACGAACATTGCGAATCTCGCTGGCGGTCTTCGCGCCAATTTTGGTGCAACGAATTTCCTCGTGCCGTTTCTTCCCGACATCGGACTCGCGCCGTTGTACACTGGCGATCCGACACACGCCGCAATTGCAACCTCGCTCACCGGCCTGTTCAACCAGCTGCTCGGCATTTCCATAGCGCAGTTCAACGCGACTGGCGCCAACGCGCTGGGGTGGAGCCTTAACAATCTCGTCGGTAACATCCTGTACGACGCCAAGTTGGGCGGATCGCGCTACGGCATCACCAACACAACCGATCCCTGTTTTCTGTCCCCCGATCCGACTGCGTGCAGTCATTCGTTGTTTGTCGATCAACTTCATCCAACCAATGTCGTCGAACAATTGATTGCGCAGTCTGCATACAATCGCGCCGTGTTGGGGCAAGATGTTGCCGTAATTCCCGAACCAGCGACCCTGGCCTTAACTGGCCTCGGATTGACGGTGCTTGGATTGGCATTTCGCCGGAAGCGCGCCGCGTAACAACGCATTGTAGCGGCGTCTCACAGTGCAAGGTTGCTCGTGTTCGCACGGGCAACCTTTTCGTTAACTGTAACCCGCTTGCCGATGGTCGAGTGAGACGCGAGCTTTGCGTGCATGGGAAAATTTCTGGTGCAGTGCTCGACCGTCGTTTCATTCGCGCTTTCGCTCGGCTTCTCCGCGCGCGTGAATGCGCAGGCGTCGCGTGAGCAGTTCCCGTATCGCGATAGCAAACTGCCAATTGAGCAGCGTGTAAGAGACCTCGTGGCGCGCATGACACTGGAGGAAAAATTCTGGCAGCTGTTCATGACGCCGGGGGATCGTGACGACCCAACGCACGATTACTCGCACGGTGCATTCGGCTTACAAATTACAATGGGCGATAAGCCCGTTCCTGCAGGAATGAGTCAAGCGAAGTATCACGCGGTGCGCATCAACGCCATCCAGCATTTCTTTCTTGATAGCACGCGGCTGGGAATTCCAATTTTCGCGTTTGAAGAAGGTGTGCACGGAGTTGTGCGCGAAGGGGGCACGACGTTTCCGTCGGCAATTGGGTTGGCGGCAGCCTTTGATACGTCGCTCATGTCGCGCGTTGCGAGCGCGGTTGCGCACGAAGCAAAGAGCCGAGGTATTCGCGACATACTTTCGCCGGTCATCAATATTGCGAATGATGTGCGCTGGGGGCGCGTTGAGGAAACGTACGGCGAAGATCCCGTGCTCACGTCGCTCATGGGCAAATCATTTGTCGAAGCGTTTGAGAAGTTGAATATTGTTGCGACGCCTAAGCACTTCATCGCGAATGTTGGTGAAGGTGGGCGTGACAGTTATCCCATTGACGTCAGTCAGCGCTTTCTCGACGAGATGCATTTCCCCCCTTTCAAGGCGCTGATTACCAGTTCGCACGCGCGGAGCGTGATGACATCGTACAATTCGATTGACGGTCAGCCCGCGACGCAAAACCGTGCGTTGCTTAATGGCAAGTTGAAAGGAGAGTGGGGCTTCACTGGTTTCGTGATTTCGGATGCGGCGGCAACTGGCGGTGCGACAGTGTTGCACATGACCGAAGCGAGCAACGCAACGGCAACCCGGAACGCGTTTGAATCGGGACTTGATGTTGTGTTTCAAAGCAGTTGGGAACAGCACCGTTCGTATCTCGCGGCGTTTCAGCGCGGAGTGGTGTCTGATTCCGTTATGAACGCGTCGGTTTCGCGAGTGTTGCGCGCGAAATTCGAACTGGGTTTGTTTGAGCGGCCGTATGTCGATGTTGACAGTGTGGATTTTTGGAATCGGAGTGCCGAACACTTGAAGTTGGCGCGCGAGGCGGCACGCAAAGCAATCGTGTTGCTCAAAAACGACAAGCAATTGTTGCCGCTGTCGAAGGCGAATCTGAAAACCGTTGCCGTCATAGGCAGCGACGCAACGGAAGCGCGCTTGGGTGGCTACACAGCGAATAACGCGAAGGGCGTTTCAGTTCTGACTGGACTTCGTGAGGCGTTGGGCGCGGCGCAGGTGAAATTTGCTGCAGGACCGGGCCGCATTAGTCGTGAGTACGTTATTGTGCCCGATGCGCAATTGAGCACGATGAAAAACGCGAAACGCATTCCCGGTTTGCAAGGAGAATACTGGGACAACAATCGCCTCGACGGCACGCCAAAACTTGTTCGCACCGATGCGAAGATCGATTTCGGTTGGACGCTTAATTCGCCGGGGCGCGGCATTCCTTTCGATTGGTATTCGGTGCGTTGGACGGGCAGCATCAAGATGCCGCCGTCGACTGTGCCCAAGCGCATTGGTGTTGAAGGCAATGATGGTTATCGGCTGTATCTCGACGGCAAACTTGTCATCGACAACTGGCGCAAGCAGTCGTACGGCTACCGAATGGCGAATGTCACGTTCGTTCCGGGTTCGACGCACGAAATCAAGTTGGAATACTTCGAAAGCACCGGCAACGCGCGTGTGAAGCTCATTTGGGACGCTGGCGTGTTGCGTGACTGGTCGGCGAAGATCGACAGCGCAGTGGCAATTGCACGATTGAGCGATGTAGCAATTGTTGTGGCGGGAATTGAAGAAGGGGAATTCCGCGATCGCTCCACGCTCAAGTTGCCCGGCCATCAAGAGGAATTGATTCAGCGCGTTGCGGCAACAGGCAAACCAGTGGTCGTGGTGCTCATTGGCGGCAGTGCCATCACCATGTCGCCGTGGCTCGATCATGTTGGAGCAGTTATCGACGCGTGGTACCCCGGCGAAGAAGGTGGTCGCGCTGTGAGCGATGTGCTGTTGGGTGACTACAATCCCGCCGCGCGCTTGCCAGTGACGTTTGCCATGTCAGACGGACAGCTGCCGCTGTATTACGATCACAAACCAACGGGTCGCGGCGACGATTATCTCGATCTAACCGGACAGCCGTTATTCCCATTTGGTTTTGGATTGAGCTACACCACGTTCGAATATTCTGATCTCGTTATTGAGCCCGCAATTATGGGCCCAACTGGCTCTGCGCGAGTTCGTTTCAAGGTGAAGAACACCGGCTCGCGCGCTGGTGACGAAGTCGCGCAGATTTACGTGAAAGATCTACTCGCTTCGGTTGCGCGCCCCGTGATGCAGTTGGAGGGTTTCAGTCGCATTCATCTCGAACCGGGTGAATCGCGGGAAGTTGCTACCGATATTGGTCGCGAGCAGTTGCAAATGCTCGATCGTGATATGCACTGGATTGTAGAACCCGGAACCTTTCGCGTCATGATTGGCGCGTCATCGAAGGACATTCGCCTGCGCGGGGAGCTCGTTGTGCAATGAACGCACTGGTCAAGAAATTGCGCGTGAACGCGGAATTGCCGCTCGTCATTTTGAACATGCCGAAGAACTGCGAGTCCCTGTTTGGTGCGCAGGAATTTCGACCGTCTGTTCCAAAGTCTGGCGAAATTTCGCAGATGATTTTCTTTGCGAAAGACGCCGCGTCAATCATCGACAAGTTGATTCCGTTAACTACGCGATTGTCGGCCGACCCATTGTTGTGGGTCATCTATCCCAAAAAATCCGGATCCATCAAAAGCGATTTAGGAATGACAACCGGTTGGCAACCGCTGTTCGATACTGGAATTACCGGCGTGGCGTCGGCCGCAATTGACGACGACTGGAGCGGCTTTCGCATGCGCCCGGTCGAAAAAGTGAAAAGCATTCGACTTGAGCCATCGTTACGCATTACCGAAGGCATTGATTATGCCGCACGAACAGTCACACTTCCCGCCGACGCGCTCAAAGCCGTCAAGAAGCACGCTGGCATGGAGAAATATTTTTACGCGCTCGCCTTTACGCACAAGAAGGAACACGTTGAAGCCATTGTCGGCGCGAAAAAGCCTGAGACTCGAGAGCGCCGCATTGAAAAAATGATTGAGATGCTCGACGCGGGAATGAAGAAAAAGAAGTAGTGCAACGCAGATCTATTCGTGTTTCACGTTGCCCATGTCGATGCGATAGTGCACGACGCTGGCCACATCATCGGCGTCGTATTCCGCTACCCAGATGCCGTTCACTACCGAGAGAATACGGCTGAATTTTGGCAATGTAACGGTCGCCGCGACTTTTCCCTGCGCCGAAATAATCGCCCAGTCATTCGTGGAATTAATCGGGCTACTGGTGCGCAACCACAATGTGCCGTCTTCGCCGAGGAGGGCGGACGAAAACGCCGGAAAAGATTTCGGTAGATAGAGCTTCGTGCGAGCCTCAGCAATTGTGGCACCTTTGAGCAACCCTTGAAAATGGATCGCAATGCTATCCGAATAACGGGTTGGAATTGATTGCGGTGCGTAGTTGACGGTGCGAGTGCCGAGTGTGTCACCGTTTGGAGATAGGTCAACGATGCGAATTTTCTGCGCCGCGACGTCGGTGGAAACCAGAGCAATGCGAGATCCGTTGGTCGCAATAACGACGTTCACGTCGTCGGAGAATGGTTGGCGCCCGGTCACTCTGTAGCTGCCGACCTGCATCGAATACCACATGTGAAAGGAAGGAATCGCAGCAACACGTTTTTGCGCTTCTCCGTTCCAATTCGTTCGATACAGGGAGAGACGAGTGACGGTGCCATTGGCCAGGGCGTCGGAGAGCGCGTGTGGCATTACGAACGCCCGGTTATTTGGCAGCAACACTATTGGCGAAGACGTAGAGTAATGTTTCACGGTGGTATCTTCGCGGAGCGCTGCCGCCCCAATCGGTTGCGTGGGAATTGTTCGAATGAGTCTCCCATCATTCCTGAACAACGTGATTCGGGGCAGCCGATCGTCGACTGCGTACAGCGTGTCGCCAACGAATCCAATGTTGGAGATCCCTTCAAATTCTCCCGGACCTTGTCCCTGGTGTCCGATGGTGCGCAAGAATTTTCCGGTGCTGTTGAACACCTTGATCTGGCGGTCCTGCGGCTGCGCGACAAAGATGTCGCCGTTTCGCGCTTGCGTAATTGCGCCAATTGACGTCAGGTCGGCGATATTGCCGTCGATTTTCATTTCCTGCACCAGCCACCACGTCGGGGGCGTTTGCGCGAGCGACACACTCGGCAGCAATTGATTCGCAAGTATTCCGACAACAATTGTTGCGCCAAACAGTGGTCGCAAGGGTTGCATCAATTCTCCGGTTGGTGAAGTTCCGTCGAAACTACTTCGTCGTCGCTGACATTCAATAGATCCTGAAACGCATATCTGTGATCGTTCCGCCAAGCACATTGTCGCGATACGAACGCACGCCGAAATACACAATCAAAAACGACGCCACCATCGAAGTACTCATCGTTTGTCGTCATGCTTTCGGATGATTTTTCGCACGAGTGCTGCAAACCATGCACTCGGGCGACCGATCAGGGCAGAATTCCCAGCTGCTTGCCCACCTGAACCGCTTGTGTACGACGTCGCACATTGAGCTTGTCAAAAAGCCGGCTGGAATGCGTCTTCACCGTATTCTCGCTCACGAAAATTCGCTCGGCGATTTCCCTGGTGCTTAAGCCCTCTGCAATGAGTTCCAGAATTTGCAATTCGCGAGGCGTGATTCCCGTCGCGTCCAATCGCTCCGCATTTCGTTCGAACGGACCGGCGGCCACCGAAACTTCAACCGTGGTCTCGAGCGGTACTTCCACGTGCACTTCCTTCACGACCACGCGAGTGCGATTGCGCGTGAGGGTCTGTCCCAACCAAATGCCAATCGCTGCAAACACAGCCGCGACCAACGCGCCGTAAATCTCGACCGAATGCTCCACTACCAAATAGCGGTATTCCACCGCTCGCAGCAGCAGAATGACCAAGCCCCCCACAAGTCCGTACAGCAAGACGTGCTTTTTCACGATCGGTCGTTTACGGAGTATTTTAGACCGTTATGAGCGCTTGAGCGCACGGCCGCAGTCTGGTCGCGATGAGTCAAACCGTGCGCAAACTTCTGGAGGGTGCATGCCGAGTATTACCGAACGAGTCCGAGCTGCGGTGAAGGACGTGGCATTCCGGACTCCGTTGGTGCGCTGGGTATCGCATCGCTACCAGTACAACTTTTCCCCGGCCCAGCTTGGCTTCCTCTGCGGCTGCGTTGACCAGACCCGAAACGTAAACGGCCCGATCTTCGAGGTCGGGTGCTTTGCCGGGGTCAGCACGGTGTTCATCAACAAGCATATGAGCGCCGAGGGTATTGAAAAGGGCTATTTCGCTTTCGATACTTTTGGCGGGTTCACGGCCGAAGATGTCGCCTTTGAAACGGACAATCGAGGGAAAAGCCGGTCTCAGCTGGGAGGATTCTCCGATAACCGCCAGGAATGGTTCGATGCCACGATGGCCGTAAATGGAGTATCGCGAGTCCGCTCGGTGAGAGCGGATGTGAACAACTTTGACTTTACCAAGCTCGGGGCCCCCTCGTTCTGCCTCATTGACGTAGACCTGTACCGTCCCGTCAAAAGCGTCCTGGATGCCCTGTATGACCGCATGCCTTCCCAGTCGGTCATTGTCGTCGACGACTGCGCCGAGGAGTCGGCCTTTGATGGGGCGCTGCAGGCGTATCGCGAGTTTTTGACGTCCCACTCCCTCCCCGAGCGCATTGTCCACAAAAAATTGGGAGTTATTGAGAAAGTTTAGCGGATAAGTTTTTGGCAAAGTGTAACCCGAAACAGGGTTCGCCAATCTTGCGTTTATGGGGTATGACACCAGACTTCAATACTTCAACTTGATCTGAGTGTTGATGTCTCCAGTTTCCCGTCCTGCGAGGACTAATTCAATGATGAAGCGACGCCGCTTTGCCAAGACACTGCTCGCTGCCACTGCGCTTGTTGCGCCACTTGCAGCTCGAGCCCAACCCCTTTCCGGTGAAGGCTTTCTCTTTCACCGGCCGACCGGCAGTTTTACTCTGCATGCGGGTTACACCAATCCGTCGGCATCGAGTGATGCGTTCAATCTCGCGCGCCAAACACTGACAGTTGGCAAAGATGCATTTGCATCGGCTTCAATTTCGGCCGACTTCAATGTGTGGGTTGCCGATAGGCTGACAATTCAATTCAGCGGTGGTTATTCGGGGCGCAAGGTTGATAGCGAATACCGAGCGTTCATCGACAACAACGACAACGCGATTGAACAAACGACCGAGTTGATGCGCGCGCCAGTAACTGTTGGCGCCAGATACTATCTCACATCACCAGGCCGATCATTGGGAAAACTGGCGTATGTGCCGTCGCGAATTTCGCCGTACCTGTCGGCCGGTGCCGGTGCAATGTGGTATCGGTTCAAGCAATTGGGAGACTTCATTGACGTGAATTCGGCCAATCTCGATGTGTTCCACGGTGTACTGCTATCATCGGGATGGGCGCCATCGATGTATGGTGCCGCTGGTTTCGATGTGACGTTGAGTCCTGTTATCGCGCTGACAACTGAAGCGCGTTACGAATATGCAAAAGGCAACATGAGTCGCGATTTCGCTGACTTCAATCGTATTGATCTGTCGGGGCTTTCCGCCACGGTTGGCCTCACCTTTCGCTATTAAAGGCGCACCATGAAATCCATCTCATTTCTCAAGTCGCGTGCGACGAAGGCGCTCATTGCCAGCGCATTGCTCGCCGTGGTTACGTCACCCGCACACGCCCAATCAACCGATGCGCGCTGGCAACCGTGGTTGGGCTGCTGGAGCCCAGACGGAACCGCCGCGGTTGACGTTGGCGGTGCCTCGTTTCCGCTGGTGTGCGTGAATCCTGTCGCGGGCTCACCAAATGTCGCGATCGCGACGATTGCGAACCGTCAGGTCATGCATCTGGAGTTGATCAACAGCACGGGTCAGCGCATTCCGAAAACCGTGGACAACTGCCCTGGTTGGGAATCAGCAACCTGGTCGGCCGACGGACATCGCCTGATGATGCGTTCCGAACTTACCTGCGCGAACAAAACGGTCGTGAAGGGAAGTGCAATATTCGCGTTCTCTCCCGAAGGAGATTGGCTGCAGGTTCAAGGAACAACTGTTGGCACGAACTCCGGTGCGCGCGTTGTGCGATATCACCCGGCGAGCGTAAAACTCGCGAGTGATGTTGTGTTAGCCGATTCCGCAGTTGTTCGCGTGGTCGCTGCGTCACTCGATGGATTCGCCGTGCGCTCAATGCGTTCGGCCGCTGGTGGAATGATCGCCAGCACCGACGCGCTGCTGGACGTGGCAAAAAATGTCGACCCGGCAGTCAGTCAGGCGTGGCTCACGGAAACGTCACAGCGTCTTCGTTTAAACGCGAAGCAACTCACACAGCTCGCGGACAAGGGTTTGCCCGCCGATATGATCGACTTGCTGGTCGCCATGTCGTATCCGGAACGCTTCGCGCTGCAGGCAAATGATCGTCGCGCTGATGATCGCCACACTTCATCCAGCGTGATGGCTTCAGCACGCAATCGTATGCGCGACGATTGGGATTGCGGCTACGGTGATCGCATGCTGATGTACGGCTACTACGGCAACAGCTGCTATCCTGGCTTCTACGGCAGCAGCGCTTACGGCGGTTACGGTTACGGCAATCGTTACGGCTATATCGGTTCGCCGTACGATTATAACAGCTACTACTACGGTCAAACACCAATCATCATCGTGACGCGCGGCTCAGGGAGTGCCGATGCTCCAGAGCGCGGACGCGCAGTGAAGGGTCAGGGTTACAGCCGTTCCGACGGCAGCAGTAGCGGTTCAAGTAGCGGTTCAAGTTCGCCCCGCACGTCATCGGGGAGCAGCAGCGGGAGTAGCAGCGGGAGTGGCAGTGGCAGTGGCACTACCAGCTCACCGCCGGCCTCTACCAGCACTGGTAGCAGTTCTGGCGGCGATACGGGCAGAACCGCCAAGACTCGCCCACCCGGTGGATTGAACTAGCAGTCAACCAATTCGCTTTAAAGCGGAGCGTTTCGCACCTTGAAACGCTCCGCTTTTTTTCACCACTTCACACTTTCAAATAGTGCATGCAAACGCTTCCCTCGCCTGGCATTCACTCCTGCTCACATGACGAAATGCCCTGCTTCACACGAATCTCCGGGGTAGCCCCGGAGTGGCACGACAGCCCTCAACTACTGAGCAGCAATCACACCGGCTCGGAGCGCGCGCGCCGGTGAACAATCGGTCGCGTATAATGCGCGGTTTTCGAGTGCGCTATTGCGCGAACATTTTATTGAAGCGTGCGTGCATTTCTTCGGGGGTAATGGTTTCGACTCGTTCTGACACCAACCATTCGTGCCCGCAGGGGTCCATCAGCTTCATTCCGCGATCACCAAACGGATCGGTCGATGGTGGTTTCATGATGGTCCCACCTGCTGCCTGAGCTCGTTCGCAGAGTGCGTCGACGTTGTCTACGTACAGTTGCATTGCTACGCTACTACCGCCGCGTGCGTTCGGGCCAAGAAGGTTGCTCTCAGGATATTCGTCGGAAAGCATGAGTGACGCTTCACCTTGGTTACCCATTCGCAGTTCTGCGTGCGCAACACGACCGTTGGGCTCGACAAGTTTAACTACCAGCTGTGCATTGAACGCGGCAATGTAGAAGGCAATGGCGAGTTCCGCGTTGTCCACGCGCAAGTATGGTTGCGGAACGAATAAACGAACTGCTGCGCGCGCGATGGCCGGCGTTTTGTTCTCAGACATGCTACTGATAGTTTGCGTGAGTGGCGCCCAGTGAGGGGCATAAGGCGCGGTAGACGTCCATCGACATTCTAACTCTTCGTTTCTGGTGGCGCGTTCGGTGGTTTGGATGCGGCTGTCTTCTTCAAGTAGTATCTCTTGAGCAAGAACCAGATCGCACCGAGTACCAACGCCCAAGGCAACAGGAACGAAATGAGGTAGATGATTGCTGCGAGTGAGGTACCGAGCGTTTCGTATGATTTCCTTATTGCGGTGACAATTGGCGTGCTGAACTGCGAAGTGGTTGCGGCACCTTGTTCAGTCAAGGTGATCGTAATTTTCGACATCGCAATTTGTTGATCGTAGAACTTTTGCTCCCCTTTGAGCTGCTCCAGCTCTTCCACCGCGCGATCAATTTCGCGCTCAACTTCCAGAACGTCGGCGAGCTTCGCGGCACGGCCATCGAGCAAGGCGCGCAATCGCGTCAGTGATTGCTCTTTCACTGAAAGTCGAGTTTGTAAATCGAAATACCGTTTGGTCACGTCCTCGGAACTCATGGCGCGATTCTGAACGTCGCCGAGCTGTGAAATTGCGCTGACCGCGTCTTCGAATTTCGACGATGGTACGTTCACGACCAGCACCGCGGTGTACTTGTTCGACGCATCCTGCGTTACTCGACTGTCAGCAACCTGGCCCCCTTTTGATTTCGTGACGCTGTCGACGCGCAGCATGACTTTCTGTGCGTCGCTCACTTCGAGTTGCAACTCGCCAGTGCGAATGAGTTTCTGTTCGAGAGCAGGTTGTACTGGCACACCGGCCGCTCCCCCTTGCAATTGCAACTGCGGTACTGCCGTGGCAGCGAGCTGCATCTCCTTGTTTGGTGCGTTCACATTCTGACCGCAGGAGGCTAACAACCCAAGAAACGCGATCAATGCAAAGCACGTTGTCAGTGAACGCGTTCGCGAAGTCTCTGGCGGATGCGCTGACGCTTGCGTAAATGACTTCATTTCGGTGATTGCGCAGGTGCAAGTGGAATTGGCACGGAACGCCATTTGTCGCGATATCCAAGCCCTATGAACCCACCTATTAGTGTTGCCACGGCAGTGAATGGAATTGTAAGCACAGCCGAAGCGGCCGCAGGCGGTATGCAAAACTCACTGTCGCACGAGGAATCATTATCGACCAGCAATAAAATGGCGGTCACGCCAACACCAATTCCCAATCCAGTCAGAGCACCAACACCGGCGCCGTGACCAAATGCCCAGCCATCCGACCGACGCCCCAGCGCGTAAACCTGTTGCACGTCATTGATGTTCCACCTGGCTACGCGCGCCAGTGAATCGGTCGGGTTGATGGACAGTTGTCCGCTGTTATATCGCAGCAGGTGTCCATCAACTCTATACGGGGCGGGCTTCTGAAGGTAAACACGGAGCGGCGTTCCGGTTGGCAGCGAATCGAGCGCGTGCGCGACGGTTGGATCGAGTTCCACGCCTTGCGATGACAGTGGCGAAGCGATGCAAGCGAGCGTGCAAGCAAGTGCGCATGCTCCAAGACGAAAGCCGACTTTGACCGACGATTGTTTTCCAGCTGAGTGCTTCAATTCACCGCCTCCAAAATCCAAAATGGAATAGTCGCCGTCAATGTTTCGATAGCGGTTGGCAATTTCCTGAAATGCGCCGTCGCGAACATCAGCTTCGAGTTGTTTGCATCCGTCGGCAACTTCTGCGGCCGAACTGATTGTCGAAAAGGTGGAAATTCCAGCCCGGTACTGTGGGTTGAGATATAAAAGCGGATCGTGCTTGCCGCTGTACAGAAAGCGGTCCTGCAAATCGATTTGAATTTCGTACGGAATGCGCTCTTGCAATGCGAAACCGCATTCCTCCAACGTCGCTTGCAACGCGCTCGCCTCTGGCATCGCATCTATTGAACGTTGCATTGCCACGGGGAAATACTCGTTCAGCCAGTAACCGCGCATTTGATTAGCCGTGGCGCTGAACATTACCAGGCGGCCGTTGAGTTTGATCGTTCGACGTATTTCGCGAAACGCATTGCGAAGGCTGGGAAAATGGTGAAGAGCATTCGTACACAACGCGCTGCCAAACGTTTCGGCGGGGAACGGCAGTGCTTCAACGCTGGCCGTCGTCCAGCGTATTGCCTGACTTTTTTCTGCGGCGACTTGAAGCATTCGAGCGGATTGATCCACTCCCGTCCAGTGTCCGCCGAGTTGGCGGGCTAGCAGCGCCGTATAATTTCCGGTACCACACGCAATATCGATGGTTTTATTCTTGTCATGCGGGATGAACTGTGCGGCCAGCTGGCGAGCAATAAATGGGTCGGGGCGACGCGTATTGTCGTACGCGCCGCCAATGCGATCGTAGAGAATTTCCCGATTCAACTGTAAGGAACGATGGACACGTGCTTCGGCGACTCGAGTCCATCATCAATTGTAAGCTTCATTCGGCTCGCAGGCATCGTCGTAAATTTTTCCATTCGCGCGTAGCCAATGGTCGTTCCCTTCGCGAGCTGCTTCCATTCACCATT
>JBDUAX010000024.1:0-19946 GCA_040004455.1 Gemmatimonadaceae bacterium | reverse complement strand
GATGGTTGGCAGCTCTTCGTGTTTCTGCTTGAAGATGACGTTGTACAGCGTCTCACCTTCCCACGGGCGTTCGCCGGTGAGCATTTCCCACGACACCAATCCCAGACTGTAAATATCCGAACGTGCGTTGGCGGGGGCGCCGTCAATTTGTTCGGGTGACATGTAGGCCGGCGTACCAATCGCGGCACCGGTCATGGTCAGCCGCGAATCGTATTCGTTCGAATGCGCGATGCCAAAATCACTGAGCATTGCGCGTCCAGTGAGTGAATCGATAAAGATGTTTTCAGGCTTTACATCGCGGTGAACAACGCCGTGTTGGTGTGCATAGGCAAGCGCCTGCGCCACATCGCGAATTACGCCCTCTGCTTTCGCTGCAGGAAACGGCCCTTCTTCAACAACTGCTTGCTTGAGCGTGCGCCCTGGAACCAACTGCATGACCAGCGCGAGTCCGCCTTCGCGCAACCGACGCACCGCATAGACCGTGACGATATTGGGATGTTGCAACTTGGCAACTGTTCGCGCCTCGCGCGCCAGGCGTGCAATGGCGTCGTCACTCGCGCCGGCAACACGCGTGTGTACGACTTTGATAGCGACCTCGCGCCCGAGTGATTTGTCGCGCGCGCGATATACGACCGCGCTCCCGCCGCGTCCGAGCTCATTGAGGAGCTCGTACTCGTCTTCTAAATCGGCAACTTCTGTCTCGTCTCGTTCGTCGATCATCGCTGCGCGCTACTGCGAGCTGCGAATACGCGACACGTCAGTCCGCGCAACACACGCGTGCGCAACGCATCGGTACGTAAACGACAACAAGTGCCAACGAAGTGCTGATGCGCTAACGACTGCGGAAACTGAATACGACCTCTCCCATTTCGACTCGGTCACCATCTTCAAGCGGATGCTGTTCACCATATCCAAGCACGCGACCGTTGTGCGCAACCGGATTCGTTCGGGAGAGATTGGACAGCTGCCAAGTGCCCTCCGTCAGAGTCATCCGGGCGTGCTCACGACTGACGGTTTGATCGCGCAATTGAATATGACGATATAGCGGTCCCTCGTTTCGTCCAAATGTGATCTCAGTTCCATTTGGGCCAGGAACTCGCACAAAACGAATTTCCCGTCCTGCATCCATGCCCGAACTGATTTCCAACCGACCCGGAAGAAACTGCAAGGTGCCCTCGGCGGGCACGCTGAACCGAAGGCTGTGTCCCTCGATCATCGAGCCTGGGACACCGTTTGAATTCACTCCTTTGGCATTTGTGGCGGGCTGAGGCGGAACGAATGCGCGGTTCGGAATTGAGGCTGATGCAGACGGCGGCGTGGGCCAGCCTGGCGTTGCCCCCCAACCTTCGCCGCCGGGGCGTTTGGGAGCTGAAGTTGATGAACCGTTGGTGTTCGCTGGGATCGTGCCGTTGCCAGCTGGCGTGTGCATGCCATTCGAAATCGGTCCTGTTGCCGCTCCGTTCGCTTTCACAACAGGAGTCGCGACCGGTGTCGGACTATCCGCGTCTATTGGCGTCGATTCCACGTTGGCGGGCTCAGCAATTTCATCGATTGCCGGCCGAGATGCGACGTGTGACGCGGTTCCGCCCCCAAGATCGACGCCAAACAGCGGCACACGGCCGTACTCGTCGAAACGCTCATCAGCACTGGGGGTTTTGTTTACCCAAATAAAAGTGATCAAAGCGGCGAGGGCCGCTGCAACCCCTACACAAGTGAGAAGAATTGCAAACGCTGAAGTCATCGAGAATCGATAGGGAAGCAAACCAGACGCGAGAGTGAACGCGTGCGGGGTAGTACCAAAGTCCGCCAGACATGTTCACACGCGCGCAGGTACATCAGATCCTTGGAAGAGTGACGCCGTGCTGGCCCTGGTACTTGCCCTTCTTATCGCCGTAGGAAACCTGGGGCTCTTCATCGCCAGTAAAGAAGACCACCTGGGCGATCCCCTCATTGGCGTAAATCCTGGCTGGCAACGGTGTGGTATTCGAGATTTCCAGAGTGACGTAACCCTCCCACTCAGGCTCGAACGGGGTGACGTTGGTGATAATGCCGCAACGCGCGTAGGTGCTTTTGCCGACGGTAAGTGTGAGCACATTTCTGGGAATCCGAAAGTATTCCACACTGCGCGACAATGCGAATGAGTTCGGTGGCACAATGCACACATCCCCTTCGAATTCTACAAAGCTGCGCGGATCGAAGGCCTTTGGATCGACGATTGTACTCAGCACGTTGGTGAAGATTTTGAACTCTCTCGCTACGCGCATATCGTAGCCGTACGAGCTCACGCCATACGAGATCACGCCCTGGCGAACCTGGCGATCTTCAAACGGTTCAATCATGCCGTGTTCACGCGCCATTTGCGTAATCCAGCGATCGGAACAGAGCCCCATGAGCAGGTCGGGAAAAGTGTGTGAACGATTCGAGGCGCGAGTAACAACGAGCACCCAAGGACGGCGGCGGTAAGGTAGAACCACGGCGTGCTACATGCTACTTTCCCTTTCGTCCTTTGTGAATTCTTTCACGAGCCAGCCGATCGTCGCCTGGCTCAGCCCGACGCCCCTCCGGAATGCTGCGCAATTTTCTTCCGGTTTTGATGTTGCTGGCCTTCGTGCTCGTGAACGCGGTGCTCATTCTGGGCATCGCGCATTTGACCGTGCGCCCGCGCCCAACAGCCGTCAAATCTCAGCCATACGAATCGGGAATTGCGCCACTCGGCGACGCCCGTGAACGATTTTCGGTGAAGTTCTATCTCGTGGCCATGTTGTTCATCGTTTTCGATATCGAAACGGTGTTCATGATTCCGTGGGGAGTCTACTACCGCCAGCTGTCTTGCAAAGTGCAAATGGTGGGTGACGCGTGTCCCGCTGGCCAACTGCAGTTTTTCGGATTGGGCGAAATGCTCGTGTTCGCTGCGATTCTCGTTGTTGGATACCTGTACGTATTGAAGAAGGGGGCACTGTCATGGGAGTAAGCGCGCCAGTTCCCGAAGGCGCTCGCACAAACGCCAATCCGAAGGTCGTGCAGATTGACCCGGCCAACAACGACAGCTGGGTCACGACACGACTCGACTTTCTCGTGAATTGGTCGCGCGCGCATTCATTATGGCCCATGCCATTCGGCACCGCGTGTTGCGCGATTGAATTCATGGCAACGGCTGCGTCACGATTCGATTTGTCGCGATTTGGAATGGAGCGGTTGAGCTACTCTCCTCGTCAGGCCGACGTGCTGTTATGCGCGGGTCGCGTGCCGCTCAAACTTGCACCAGTCATTCGTCGCATTTATCAGCAAATGCCGCAGCCGAAGTGGGTCATTTCCATGGGCGCGTGCGCATCGACCGGTGGCATGTTCGACAACTATGCGGTGGTGCAGGGCATCGACACCATCATTCCCGTTGATGTATACGTACCGGGTTGCCCGCCGCGTCCCGAAGCATTGATGTACGGCATCATGATGTTGCAGAAAAAGGTGATGGGTGAACGTCTGCGTGACGGCAGCATCCGCGAAGAAATCGTGCCTGATCCGTCGAGTCAGTTGTACATCCCGCCGTCGCGCATCGACGAACTGTCAGAGCCGTTCGGAAACTCGGTGAATCAAACGAGGTCCGCTCCGTGACCGACAGACGGACAACGCCTGTCGCAGATTCCGTGAGCGATGCGTTTGCGCCGAGTGTGGCGGGTTTTGCAATTGTCAATGCGGGGGCGCTGGCGGTCGGTGCGCCGGCTACACCACGCAATGTCCCCGCGCGTGGCGGTGAGGCAAATCCAAGTGCGGCAGCGCTCATTGCGAAGTTCGGCGATGCAGTGGTGCGTACATGGGTGAACTGCGGCGAAACAAATGTTGTTGTGAAAGTGGGTGCCGTGCACGACATCATTCGTTGGATGCACGATGATCATGATCAGCGCTACGAATATCTCGTTGACATCACGGCCGTCGAGTATCGCGACGCCGGTCGTCCGCTAGAAGTCGTTTGGCATTTGCGCTCACTGAGTTTTCTCAGGTTTTTGCGCATCAAAGTTGAATTGTCGCCACGCGAGCCGCTCGCAGTACCTAGCGTGATCGACATTTACAGTGGTGCGGATTGGCTGGAGCGCGAATGCTGGGACATGTTCGGCATTCGTTTCGATGGCCATCCCGATTTGCGTCGAATTTTGTTGTGGGAGAGCTATCGTGAGGGATTTCCGCTGCGTAAGGACTTTCCGTTGCGTGGCCGTTTCAGTCGTGCGGAGCAGTTGAAGCAGGCGCTCGCGGCCGATCCGGAAGCGCGCTATTCCATGGAAGAACTCACGATTGCCGAAGCGTTTGATTCATTACCCGAAGACATGAAGCGTCGCATCGCAGCTGATAAAGCGGCGGGCCAGGAAGGTTTCGGCGAATGAGGAACTCTCGATGAGCACTCGCCGCACGGTTGCGATGGAGTTGCAGACTCCGCACCTGGATGCCGACGGCTACATTTCGCGCGCGCCGTTGATGGTGAACGAGCGTGGCGCAGTGGCGACCGTGGATGCATCGAGTGCGGGTGCCCCGACGCCAGAACCTGGGTTGGAAAGCGATCACATGCTGATCAACATCGGGCCGCAGCATCCGGCAACACACGGCGTGTTGCGTTTGGTGCTCGAGCTCGATGGTGAAACGGTCGTTCGTTGCATTCCACACATCGGATACTTGCACTGTGGATTTGAAAAGATTGGTGAGTATCGCCAATACAATCAGATCATTCCGTGGACTGACCGCGAAGATTATCTCAACTCGATGGGGAACAACGTTTCGTTCGTATTGGGTTGCGAGCGGTTGTTCGGTATTGAGATCACGCCGCGTTGCACCGTGTTGCGCGTGATTGCGATGGAGTTGTCGCGCATCATGTCGCACGTGGTGTGGGTTGGAACAACCGCCGTCGATATCGGTGCGTTCACACCATTCCTGTGGATTTTTCAGGAGCGCGAAAACATCTACAACCTGTTGGAGGGTTGGGTTGGTGCGCGTCTCACAACATCGGGAACACGCGTTGGTGGAATGGCCGCGGATATTCCGGACGGTTGGTTGGAAGGACTTCGTTCATTCGTAAAAGGCTTCGTCAAAACGCTTGATGAAACCGACAAGATGCTCACGAAGAACGCCATCTGGAGTGGTCGCACGGTCGGACTTGGCGTGATGGGCCCGATTGATGCAACGAACGCCGGATTGTCGGGGCCGATGCTTCGCGCGAGCGGTGTGGCGTACGACGTGCGTAAGGATTTTCCGTATCTCGACTACGAGACGTACGATTTTGACGTGCCGGTTGGCCGGCAGGGCGATGTGTACGATCGCTATCTCGTGCGTATGGAAGAAATGCGTCAGTCGTGTCGCATACTCGACCAGGCCATGCAGCGTTTGCCCGATGGCCCGATTAACATCGACGATCCGCGCGTCATTCTCCCCCCCAAGCACAAAGCAACGAGCGAAATGGAATCGATGATCCATCACTTCAAGCTCGTGATGGAAGGTCCCCGTCCGCCCGCTGGTGAATGCTATGTCGCGACGGAGAGTCCAAAGGGAGAGAAGGGCTATTACATGGTGAGTGATGGATCGGCCAAACCAGTGCGTTGGCGTATTCGTCCGCCGTCATTCGTGAACTTGAGCGCAATTCCCAAGATGGTTGAAGGACATTTGTTGTCGGACGTGATCGCAATTAACGCCAGCATCGATATCGTGATGGGAGAGATCGACCGGTGAGTCACGGTCCTTCGGCCTCCGGTGGCGCGTTAGTCACCGCGCCCGCGCACGCGCATCATGATGTTCCTTACGAAATAGTATTCGTTGGTGATCGTCTCGCGGAACTCAACACGATTCTTGCGCGCTATCCGAACAAAATGGCGGCGCTGTTACCTGCGTTGTGGATTGTGCAGGATGTTCGCGGCTGGGTGAGCGAAGATGGCATGAAGGAGGTCGCGAAGCTGCTTGAGTTAACGCCCGCGTACGTGAAAGGTGTGGTTTCGTTTTACACCATGTACCATCAGCATCCGGTTGGCACGCACTTCATTCAGGTTTGCACAACGACTCCGTGCAATGTGTGCGGTGCCGAAGACGTTGTGAATTCGTTGTTGCAGCACACCGGCTGCGGCGATCTTGGACTCACGAGTCCCGACGGAAAATTCACGGTTATCGAGGTTGAATGTTTGGGAGCGTGCGGATTTCCGACGCCGATCATGATTAACAACGAATTCGTGGAGTCAGTGTCCCCCGAAAGCGTTCCACGCGTGCTCGCGGAGCTCAGGTAATGGGTTATCCGCACAAGTCGCATCCGCGCGAAAGCCCGGTGTTGTCGCAGTATTTCGGTGATCCCGAAGCGCGCACACTTGCCGGTTGGCGCGCACGCGGTGGTTACGAAGCACTGCAAAAAGCGCTGGCGATGGATCCGCTCGAAATTCAGAACATCGTAAAGGATTCGGGGTTGCGCGGACGCGGTGGCGCCGGCTTTCCGACCGGGCTCAAGTGGTCGTTCATGAAGCCCGATGGAAAGCCGCATTACATGTTGTGCAACGCCGACGAATCAGAGCCGGGAACGTTTAAAGATCGCGAAATCATGCGTTGGACTCCGCATGGTTTGGTGGAAGGCGTCGCGCTTGCGGCGTACGCGATTTATGCGGAAACCGCGTACATCTACATTCGCGGTGAGTTCACGGAACCGCTCGCACGCATGGAAGACGCCATTAAGGAAGCGTACGAGGCCGGCATTCTTGGATCGAACGCCATGGGCACCGGCAAGCGCATTGATGTGCATGTGCATCGGGGTGCCGGCGCGTACATCTGCGGCGAAGAAACCGCATTGATGAATTCGCTGGAAGGGCGTCGCGGCAATCCGCGCATCAAGCCGCCGTTTCCAGCGGTTGCCGGTTTGTTTGGAAAACCGACAACCATCAATAACGTTGAGACGCTGGCGGCCGCGCCATACATCGTGAAGAACGGTGCGGCGTGGTACAAGCAGTACGGGCGCGCAGATAATCCAAAGAGCGTTGGCACGAAGTTGTTTTCGGTGTGCGGCAACATCAGCCGCCCGGGCAACTACGAAGTCGCGCTTGGATTTCCGTTCAAGGATTTCATTCATGATTTGTGCGGTGGCGCGCTTCCGGAGCGTACAATCAAAGCAATCATTCCCGGCGGTTCGTCAGTTCCAATTCTGACATTGGAAGAAGCCGACACTGCGCTGATGGATTACGAAGGATTCGCCGCGGTAGGAACGCTGTTGGGCTCGGGTGGCGTGATTGTCTTTGACGATCGCCAGGACATGGTGAAGCAGATTGCGCGACTTACCCGCTTCTACGCACACGAGAGTTGCGCGCAGTGTTCGCAGTGTCGTGAAGGCACCGCGTGGACGACGCGAATCATGGAACGCATTCGCGATGGGCAAGGTACGTTGGAAGATTTTGACACGCTGCTGTCGATTGCCGATAACATGACGGGAAAAACCATTTGCGTGTTGAGCGATTCATGCGCAACGCCTGTGGTGTCAGGACTCAAAAAATTCCGTGGCGAATTCGAGGCGAAAATTCAGCCCAGTCGCAATAAGGTGACTGTGCATGGCTGAGCCGAAAATGATCAATCTGACAATCGAAGGTCGTCCGGTCACTGTACCGGAAGGCTTGTCGATTCTCGAAGCGGCGAAAACCGTTGGCGTGCTCATTCCACACTACTGCTACCATCCCGGACTGCCGGTAGCAGGCGTTTGTCGTATGTGTCTGGTTGACGTAGAAAAAGCGCCCAAGCTTGCACCGGCGTGCGCAACCTCCGTCATGGAAGGGCAAGTCGTGCACGTGCATAACGAAAAAACGTTGGAAGCGCGTAAGGGCGTGTTGGAGTTCTTGCTCATCAATCATCCGCTCGATTGCCCAATTTGCGATCAAGCCGGTGAATGCGAGTTGCAGGACTACACGTTTGCAGAAGGTCGGAAGGATTCGCGATTGCGCGAACCGAAGCGCTTTACGCCAGCCGAAGATTTTGGCGGCGACGTCTTGTACGTTACGAATCGCTGCATTCTTTGCACGCGTTGCGTTCGCTTCATGTCGGATGTCGCGCAAGACCCCGTGCTCAATGTTTCGGAGCGTGGTGATCGCGCATTCATTGGTAAGGCCGAAGGGCACGACCTGACGAATCCGTGGGCCGGAAACGTTGTTGATCTCTGCCCGGTCGGCGCGCTGCTTTCGAAAGATTTTCTGAACAAGGCGCGCGCGTGGGAACTGGATCGTGCACCAAGCGTGTGTACGGGCTGCAGTCAGGGGTGCAATGTTGTTATTGAAACGCGTGACAATGTGCTGGTGCGCATTAGGCCGCGAGCGAACGAAGACGTGAACAAATACTACGCGTGCGATGTTGGTCGCATGAGCTATCGCGACTTCAATCGCCGCGATCGTATTGAACAACCGCTCGTTCGCAGCGGCCACGCGCTGCAAATTGCCGACTGGGAATCTGCGCTAACTGTTGCGGCCAAGTCGTTGTCGGGCAAACGCATTCTTGTGGTCGCGTCACCGAACCTCTCAAACGAAGCGCTGTTTCTGCTGGAGCGCATTGTGACGATTGCTGGTGGCGCTGGCGTCTTCCGCGTTGCAACTGGCGAGGAGGTGCCGTTGCCGGGTGTCAAGGATTTGGCACTGCGCTCGGAGCGCGCTGCGAATGCCACTGCGGCCCGCAATTTTGGCTTCACTGAGTTTGCACTACTGAGTGATGCGTTGCGCGATGGTGACGCCCTGTTGGTCGTGGATGAGCTTCTCGACAACATTGACGGTGCCGCGTTGTCGCGCGCAGGAGCAATTGTCCACATCGGCACGACATTGCCTGCTGTTCTCGAAGCGCGCGCAGCGGTCGTGTTGCCGATTGCGAACCTCGCCGAAGAAGAGGGAACCTTCACCAATCTTCGTGGACGCGTGCAGCGCTTTATGCAGGCGAAAGCCGCACCCGGAATTGCGCGCCCAAGCTGGTATGTACTGGGCGATTTGCTGCACGAGATGGGTGGCGACGACAACTTCTACTTGCCGTCTGATGTGTTCCAGGCGCTCAGCGCGACTCATTTGGCGTACGACGGGCTCGATTATCACGCACTCGGATTGTTGGGCGCGACTCCGGTTTTGAAACCCGAAGTTCCGGCTGCCACTGCCAATGACGCAACGTTGCCGATCGGGAGCGCGCAGTGATCGGGCTTCCGCGCGCGCATTTCATGTTCGATTTCGCGTCATGGTTTCCGCGCAGCAATCCGCAAGCGGCGCCCGAAGCCATGGGCACGTTCGCCCTGGCAAGCGCCATCAAAGTACTCGTGGTGTTTGTCGGCTATCTGGTTGGCGTTGCGCTGCTGACATTGGCCGAGCGCAAAATTGCCGCGTGGATTCAGGACCGCCGCGGACCAAACAGGGCAGGACCCGGTGGAATTCTGCAACCCGTCGCCGATGGAGTGAAGAATTTCATGAAGGAAGAAGTCACCCCTGGTCAAGCCGATCGTTGGCTGTTCCTGCTGGCACCCGCGCTGTCGTTCGTGCCTGCGTTGTTCGCGTGGGCGGTGATTCCGCTGGCGTCCCCGCTGCCAACGCCGTGGGGACTCATCAACATGGCCGTTGCAGATTTGCCGGTTGGGTTTCTTTTTACGCTCGCGATTTCGTCGCTGGGTGTGTACGGCATTGTGCTGGCCGGTTGGTCGTCGAACAACAAATACGCGTTGCTGGGAAGTTTGCGATCGAGCGCGCAAATGGTTTCGTACGAAATCGCGATGGGTATGTCGACAATTCCAGTGTTGTTGCTCGCTGGAAACGTTTCGTTGTCATCGATTATCGACCAGCAGGCGCACATGGGTTGGAACGTTCTGTTGCTGACTGTTGCGTGGTTCACGTTTCTTGTGGCCGCGTTTGCTGAAACGAATCGGTTGCCATTCGATTTGCCCGAGGCGGAGTCCGAATTGGTTGCTGGTTACCACACCGAGTACAGCGGTATGAAGTTCGCGCTGTTCTTCATTTCGGAATACGCGAACATGGTCACCGTGAGCGCGATGACCGCAACGCTGTTCTTTGGCGGTTGGGATATTCCATTTACGACCTGGGATAACATTCCGCCGTGGACGATCGCCAAAACCATACTCACGCTTGGGTTTTTCCTGTTCAAAGTTGGCGCGTTCGTCTTCACGTTCATGTGGATTCGCTGGACGCTGCCACGCTTCCGATACGACCAATTGATGGCACTGGGATGGAGCGTCATGTTGCCGGTTGCGTTGGCTTACATCGTGATAATCGCCGCGTTCACGCTTGCGCTTGATGCCGCGGGACTTTCGCACAATTGGCAGTTCGGACTCTCGTTGTTTGCGCTCAACGTTCTGATTGTCGCATTCCTCCTGAGATGGTTGGACCGGGGTCGGATGATCAGCCCGGCCAGCGCACGTGTTGGCGGCGCCGATCTCGCGCGGTTGCGCGCGCGTGGCCTCGAACTTTCCCGCCGATCGCTCGCTCAACAGAAAATTGTTGCAGACCGGCTCGCGGAAAATCAGATCGTTG
Organism: Gemmatimonadaceae bacterium; assembly: GCA_040004455.1. GTDB lineage: Bacteria > Gemmatimonadota > Gemmatimonadetes > Gemmatimonadales > Gemmatimonadaceae > Gemmatimonas. Next base: position 9,444 of record JBDUAX010000024.1, on the reverse strand, counting down.
GAGGGGCAGACTGATGGCGATCGGAGTGAAGGTCATGGACCGACCGCTTGAGCAAGTGAGTTACATTCGCGCGACGTTAAGCGGAATGGTACACACGCTCAAGCATCTTGTCGATCCGCACAAAGTCACGATGCAGTATCCCGAACAGAAATGGGATTTGTCGCCGCGTTGGCGCGGAACGCATCGCATGCTGACGACGGAAACCGGCGCCGCAAAATGTGTGGCATGCGGCCTCTGTCCCAGTGTGTGCCCGGCGAATTGCATCAAACTTGTTCCGGGCGAAGACGAACAGGGTAACCGTTTTCCGCTGGTGTTCGAAATCGACGAATTCCGTTGCATTTTTTGCGGATACTGCCAGGAAGTATGCCCGGAAGAAGCCATTCATCTGGGGCGTCACTACGAGAATTCGGAATTCAATCGCGCGGCGTTCGTTTACGATCTCGAGCGTCTCACAGCGCAAACGCACCCGGTTTCCGAACTATGGGACCCCTCTGCCCCGAAAGGCGAATGAGTTCACTGTTCCATTTTCAGTTTTACTTCTTTGCACTCGTCGCCATTGTTTCGGCGTTGTGTTTTGTCACGCGCAAAAATCCCGTAGCGGCCGCGCTCTGGTTGGTGAACGTGATGTTTGCATTGAGTGGCCTGTATGTGATGCTCGACGCTCCGTTTGTTGCGGCCATTCAGGTGCTGGTGTACGCCGGCGCCATTATGGTTGTGTTCGTGTTCGTCGTCATGCTACTCAACCTGGGTCGCTCGAGTGAGCTCAGCGACATGCGCTCCATTGCGGCGCGACTTGGTGCTGGCCTGATCAGCATCGGACTCGCGGCCAGCGTGTTGATGGTGTTGCGCGAGAAAATTCCCGATACCGAGTTGACCATCCCATCTGAAAACGTCGTCGCACCGGTCGCAGCCGCGTTGTTTAACGATTATCTCATCGCCTTCGAAGTGACCAGCCTGGTGCTTTTGGTCGCCGTGATCGGCGCGGTTGTGCTAGCGAAACGCCGAGTGAGCGCATGATTACCGATTCGCTCATTGTTTCGGCCATCCTGTTTTCGATCGGCGTTCTCGGCGTGCTCACGCGCCGTAACGCAATTATCCTGTTCATGTGTGTTGAGCTCATGCTGAACGCCGTGAACCTGTCGTTCGTCGCATTCTCGCGCCTGCACGGAGTTACAGGTCAGGTATTCGTCATCATGGTGATGACAATTGCCGCAGCCGAGGCGGCGCTTGGTCTCGCTATCGTGATTTCGGTTTTCCGGCACTTCGAAAGCTTGAACCTGGCCGACCTCAAATTGCTGCGCGGATGAGCCTTCCACTGTTGGCTCTCGTTCAGGCAGCGGCCGCAGCTGCCCACCCACTTAATGCAAGTGTGGCCGAGTGGGTTTGGTTGTTGCCGTTGCTGCCTTTGTTGGGCGCGATCATTAACGGCGCGCTGTCGCTCGTTCCAAATAGCTCCGACGTCCGGAAGTTCCGGGCGATTACGTCGTTGGTTGGACCCGGCGTATTGCTCGCATCGTTCGTGCTCTCCACCATGATTTTCTTGGCGATGCGCGACGTGCCGCACATCGAAGCTCCGTTCATTCGCAATTTCGCCACGTGGATGCCGGTTGGAGCACTGCAAGTGAATTGGGGCGTGCAACTCGATCAGCTTTCCATCTTGATGTGCCTCGTGATCACGGGCGTGGGCACACTCATTCATTTGTTCTCCGTTGCCTACATGGGCGACGACGCGAGCTACGCCCGCTACTTTGCGTATCTCAACTTGTTCGTTACGAGCATGTTGATTCTCGTGCTTGGTTCAAGCTTCCCGGTTTTGTTTGTCGGCTGGGAAGGCGTTGGCTTGTGTTCGTATTTGCTCATCGGTTTCTGGTTCACAGAAGAAGCGAACGTTGAAGCGGGCAAGAAAGCGTTTGTTGTGAATCGCATTGGTGACTTCGGTTTCCTGATTGCGATGTTCCTGATTTGGACGACCGTCGGCACGCTCGATTTCACGAGTGCAAACGCCGCGTTGAGCGCGTTGCCTGCTGGCAGCGCGGTGTTGCTGCCGATTGCGCTGTTCCTGTTCCTCGGCTGCGCCGGCAAGAGCGCGCAAATTCCGTTGTACATCTGGTTGCCCGACGCCATGGCGGGTCCGACGCCAGTGTCCGCGCTTATCCACGCCGCGACAATGGTGACGGCAGGTGTGTATCTCATTGCACGCACCTCGCCGATTTTCGCCGGAGCGCCGTCGGCGTCTCTGGTTGTTGCATTGGTTGGTGCGTTGACTGCGTTCTGGGCCGCGACAATTGCGTTGCGCCAATGGGATATCAAACGCGTGCTTGCGTATTCGACGGTTTCGCAACTCGGTTACATGTTCATTGGTGTGGGCGTTGGCGCGTATTCGGCCGGCGTGTTTCACCTCGTCACTCACGCATTTTTCAAAGCGTTGTTGTTCCTTGGTGCTGGCTCGGTGATTCACGCGCTGCATGTCGCGTATCATCACACGCATCGCGAGACCCAGGACGCGCAGGATTTGCGCAACATGGGCGGCCTGCGTCGGTTCATGCCCGCGACTGCAACGGCGATGGGTTTGGCGACATTGGCAATTGTCGGTATTCCGCCGCTCGCTGGCTTCTTCTCCAAGGACGAAATCCTTTCGTCCGCGTATTCGCGAGCGCATGGCTCACCATTGGCGAACGCAACGTTGCTCGGAATTCCTGGTTCGGCCGTTTTGTTCGTTGTTTACGGCTTGGGCATGCTCACCGCATTGCTCACCGGCATTTACATGACGCGCATGTTGTTGTTGACGTTTTTCGGCGACAACAGAACTGGTAAGAACGAACAAAGCGCCTTGCATGAAGCACCTGCGTTGATGACCGCGCCGGTTCTGGTACTCGCGGTGCTTACAGTGGTCGGCGGTTGGCTGAACCTTCCGGAAATCGCATCATCACTTGGCAAAGTTGATCGACTTACCGAATGGCTTGAACCCGTCACTGGCGCAAGCGCGAGAGTTCTGGCCGGCACAACGAACGTGTCGTCGAACACCGAACTCATTCTCATCCTCGCCGCTGTCGGCGCAGGACTTCTCGGCATCATCATCGCGTATGTCACTTCGCGCACGCCGGTGTTGAGCAAAGACGAATCGCCGGCTGACGAGGGATTCGCCGGCGTTCTCGCAAATGCTTACGGAGTTGATCGCGTCCTCGACAACATTGTCGTTAAACCCGTGAGCGCGTTGGCTTCAACGGTTTTGTCACGTGGCGTCGATCGCACGCTGGACGATGGAATTGAAGGCAGCGCTGTGTCGCTGGTACGTATTGCGGGTCGCGTTGGCGCGCGCTTGCAAAGCGGTGATGTAGGCGCGTACGCGTGGCTGGTTGCGGCCGGTGCGCTCGTCATTCTCGGCTCGCTCGCACTTTCCTGATGATGACTCAATCGATCTCCTCATCGGGAATGCAAAGCTGGATTCTTCCAGCCATGCTTTTGTGGCCGCTCGTTGCTGCGCCGTTCGTTCGTTTTCTGGGCAACGATCCATCGGCTGATGACCACACACCGGCAAGCGGAATCGATGCGCGCCTTCTGACGCTCATTGCTCTTTCAATAGAAGCTGCGCTCGGAATTGCTGCCTGGGTTTCATTCACTTCAAACACCCAGGGCTGGCAAATTTCCGCCGACCTCCCATGGATTCCCGACATCGGTGCGCGACTCACGCTTGGCGTTGACGGACTATCGTTACCGATGCTGGTGATGACGGCGCTGCTCATGCCCCTCGCGCTGCTCGGTTCATGGAATAACGTCAAAATCAAGACTCCGTCGTTTGGTGCACTGCTGCTCGCGCTCACGAGCGGGCTCGTTGGAGTGTTTGTTTCACTCGACCTGCTGTTGTTCTACATGTCGTGGGAACTGATGCTCATTCCGACGTACTTCATTGTAGGAATCTGGGGTGGTGTCGATCGCACGAAAACCGTGCTCAAGTACGTCATCATGACGATGGTCGGTTCGCTGCTAATGCTGGTTGCAATTGCCGCACTGTGGACGAGGGGCGGCGGAACGTCGTTCGCACTCGATCATTTGCTCACACTGCAACTGAGTTCAACCGAGCAATTGTTCATGTTTGGCGCGTTTTTCCTCGCGTTTGCAGTGAAGTCCGGGCTCGTTCCGTTTCACAGCTGGATGCCCGACGCACAGCAGACGGCTCCCACAATTGGCGCCGTGACCCTGGGAGTTAAAGTCGGCATGTACGCCATGCTGCGCTTTGCCATTCCAATGTTTCCGGCCGCTGTGACGAATTCGCGCGTTCAAACGACTATCATCGCGCTCTCCGTCATCTCCATCATTTACGGCGCGTTCGTTGCGATGGCGCAAACTGATTTCAAGCGCCTTATCTCCTACAGTTCGATCAGCCACCTTGGTTTCATCATGCTCGGCTGCTTCGTGCTCACGCCACAGAGCTTGGAGGGCGCGACCTGGATCACCGTGAATCACGGTATCACCACCAGCGCGCTGTTCTTGCTCGCCGGTATGTTGCAGGACAGAAAGGGCACCAACTTGATGACGTCGTTTGGTGGTATCGCGCGCGTCGTTCCCTGGTTCAGCCTCATGCTGACTCTCGCAATGCTCTCCACAATCGGTTTGCCGGGCACAAACGGTTTCATTGGCGAATTTCTGGTGCTAATCGGCACTTATGCCAGCTGGCCAGTAGTTGCGACTATCTCTACCACGGTTGTCATCCTCGCTGCGATTTATGGTTTGCGGGCGCTGCAGACTCTTTTGTTCGGCCGGTTGAACGAAACCAGCAACGGCACACTTCGCGATTTGTCGTCACGCGAACTCCTGGTTATGAGCGTCTTCGCTGTTGGCATTATCTGGTTGGGACTGGCGCCGCGCGGCGTGTTACAACGCATTGAATCGGGTACGAATCATGTGCAACAACATGCTCGAACCGCCGCAGTCAAGTTGCCATCCAGCGCCGTAGTGTCGTCGAACTCTTCAACAACTCGATGACCACATGATCGGACTCGCTTCTCCAGGCGCATTTGCAAGCGCACTTTTCCCCGATTTGCTTTTGGGGCTGGGTACGCTCGTGTTGTTGCTCGTCACAGTGTGGAAACCGCATCAGACGGTTATTGGTCGTGCTGAAGGCGCCGAGCGCACCTCGTTTATCGCGCGACTTTCGTTGGGCTTAATCGTTGCTGTTGGTGTTGCTGTTGCCGTATCATGGTTGAACGGCGCACCGGGAACAGAAGATCAACGCATTGCCGGCGACGGGTTTCGTTGGGCGATTGACCTCATCGTTCTCGTCGGTGCAGCGTGTACACTGATGTTGCTCGACTCGGAGCACGCGAAGAGCCACGCATTCGGTCCGGAAATTCCAATTCTGATTTTGTTGTCAGTTTCAGGAATGATGTTGCTCGCTGCCGCGCGCGACTTGATGCTCGTATTTCTCGGGGTCGAGTTGATGTCGCTGGCTGTGTATGTGCTCGCGGCCGTCAATCGTCGCAGCGCGCGTGGTGCGGAAGCGGCGATCAAGTACTTCTTGCTGGGCGCATTCTCAACCGGATTCATGTTGTACGGCATGGCGTTGTTATTTGGTGCAACCGGCAGCACGCGTTTGGTTGACATTGCGAGTTGGAGCGCCGCGCACACGGGTGGAAGCCCACTGTTTCTCATCGGGCTCGGCTTGCTGCTTATTGGTTTCGTGTTCAAAATCGCGGCGGCGCCATTCCACTTGTGGACCCCCGACGTTTACGACGGCGCTCCGTTGCCGATCACGGCGTTCATGGCCGCGACCGTAAAGACGGCTTCGTTCGCCGTCTTCGCGCGAGTGTTTTTCGAAGCGTTGGGAGGCGCAATTGGCAATTGGCACGCCATTGTCTGGTGGCTGGCCGCGCTCACCATGATTGTTGGCAACGTGTTCGCGTTGTCGCAAAAAAATCTCACCAGGCTTATCGCGTATTCCAGCATCGCACACGCTGGCTATTTGCTCGTCGCGCTGTTGAGCTATTCGCAGGCTGCATCAGCCGCAATAGTTTTTTATCTGGTCGCTTACACGCTTGCGACAATGGGCACGTTTGGTGTCCTCATATCCGTTAACGCGGGTCGTGATCAATCACCAACCATGAACGACATCACGGGGCTGTGGCAATCGCGTCCCGCACTCGCCGTTGCAATGGCGGTTTTCATGTTGTCGTTCATGGGCTTCCCCGTATTCGGCGGAATGGGTTTCTTCGCGAAGTGGTACGTGCTGAAAGCAGCGCTGCAGGGGAGTGCACCGCAAACTTCTCTGGTCGTGATTCTCGTGCTCACGAGCGCGCTTTCTGCCGGTTACTACTTGATGGTTGTCGCGGCCATGTTCATGAAGCGGCGCCCCGTCAGCGTCGCTATTCCCGCGCCGTCCGCACCACTCACGAAAGCGGTCGTCGCTTTCGCAGCGGCCGCCCTGATCATCCTGGGCGTTTACCCAACGCCAGTGGCGCACCTGGCGTGGCTGGGCACGCCGACGGGTTCACCGGGCGCAGCGGTTGTTGCTGTGCATCCATGATCATCTCCTAGCGAAAGCATTACGAATTGGTTTTTTCAGTTCGACAACAGTGCCGCCCGTCCAGCCGTTTCGTTCAACTTTTCTTTCAGCGTTTCGAAAACCGGAGCCCAAACATGGCAATCAGCCAAAACATTTTCCGCCAGTACGACGTGCGTGGCGTTGTTGGCCGCGACCTGACGGAAGAAGTTGCACTTGGACTCGGCATGGGATTCGCCGCGTACTTGCACTCGAAGGGACTGCATGGGGCTGTTGCCGTTGGTCGCGACAATCGGCCCAGCGGCGTCATGTTGCGCGAAGCATTGGTGCGCGGACTTACGCATTGCGGCTACGATGTTGTCGATGTCGGCGTCGTACCGACGCCGTTGTTGTATTGGGCGTTGCATCACGAGCCTGTAGTGGCCGGAATTCAAATTACCGGCTCGCATAATCCGCCGGACTACAACGGTTTCAAGATGTGCGTTGGAACGGGCTCGTTGCATGGCGCCGAAATTCAGAAACTATATTCACTTGTGACGGGCGACAAATTTCCATCGGGCGTTGGTAGCGTGCTCGGTGCTAGCGTCATCGATCGCTACGTGAAAGATGTTGTGGAGCGCATCGGACAAATCAAACGCGCGGATGGATCGAAACTTCGTGTTGTGTACGACTGCGGAAACGGGGCCGGAGCATTGGTTGCACCGCAACTCATGAAGGCACTCGGCGTTGACGGCATTGGTTTGTTCACGGAAAGCGATGGAACGTTTCCCAATCATCACCCCGATCCGACCGTTCCGGAGAATCTCGCCGATCTCATCAAGGCAGTTCGCGAAAACAAGGCCGACTTCGGTGTGGCATTCGACGGCGATGCCGATCGCATTGGTGTTGTCGATGGCGAGGGAGAAATAATCTGGGGCGACCACATTTTGATTTTGTATGCACGTGACGTGTTGGCGCGTACCGGCAAGTCGCAGCCAATCATTTTCGATGTGAAGTGTTCGCAGGCACTGCCCGACGCCATTCGGGCGGCCGGCGGTGAGCCAATCATGTGGATGACTGGGCACTCGCTCATCAAAGACAAAATGAAGTCCTCACACGCGCCAATCGCCGGTGAAATGTCGGGACATATGTTTTTCACTGAAGGCTTCTATGGTCACGACGACGCGCTGTATGGTGCCGCTCGTTTGCTTCGCATCGTTGCTGATTCAGGCCGGTCAGTCACCGAACTCTTGTCCGACGTTCCGAAATTCGTTTCTACGCCCGAACTGCGCGTTGACTGCGAAGACGACAAGAAGTTTGGCATCATGCAGAAAGCAATCGCGCACTTCAAAGCGTTGCACGATGTCATTGATGTCGACGGTGTGCGGATTCAGTATGGCGATGGGTGGGGTTTGGTTCGCGCTTCGAACACGCAACCGGTGCTCGTGATGCGGTTCGAAGCGCGCTCTCACGAGCGGCTCGCCGAAATTCGTGGGGAGATGGAGAGTTGGTTGCGCTCGCAAGGCGTCGATCCCACCGCCGGCGCGGGGCACTAACGCCGTGATCGAGGAAACCCTTCGTGCGTCGTAGCAGCTGGGTCGTCCTCATTGTTGCAGGACTCGCCACCGTGCTGCTTGGTGGACGAACGGTGACCGCCTTGTTCGTCGATCGCGGCTGGTTCGCGGGACTGAACGCCGAGCCGGTATTCTGGGAACAGACTATCGATTCACTGGCGCTGCGCGGTGGACTCTGGTTATTGGGAACACTGTTCGCCTTTGCGAATCTGTACGCCATTCGCAAAACGATTAAAGAAGTCGCCGTACCATCGCGCATTGCGAACATTGAACTCACGGCAATGCTGCCGCCGCAGAAATTGCTCGCGTTCATAGTCGCAGCGGCCACACTTGTTGGATTGCTGCTCACGGTTCCCTTTGACGATTGGACACCACTCGCGCTCGCGAGACACGGCGTGTCGTTTAACGAAATCGAGTTCTATTTTCAGCGAGACCTTGGCTTTTACGTGTACTGGTTGCCACTCGAAGAATCGTTGTATGTATGGGCGCTGCTCGCCATCGTCGTCAATATCGCCATTGTCATTGTTCTGTATTCATTGACTCGCAGCTTGCGACTCGATGGCCGGCGAGTGGTGAGTACTAATCACGCGCGAAAACATTTGACGGTGCTGGGTGCGCTCATCATGCTGCTGCTGGCGTGGAGTTACCGATTGGATGGCTTCGATCTCCTTCGTTACGGCAGTGGAATGGATGGATTGTTCCAACGTGTCGATCACGTGGTCACGCTCAAAATCGATTTCGCTCTCGCTCTCGCTTCAGTCTTTGCGTCGGTGTTGTTGTTGAGCGCTGGCTGGAAAGGACAGGTGCGACTTGCCACCGCAACACTGACAGTTGTCCTGCTCGGCGCACTCGGCGTGCGTCATGGCTTGCCGGCACTGCTTGCCAACACCGAAATGATCGGTAATCCGGCACGACGTGAATTGGATTACATCGCGACGCGCGCACTTGTTACACGACGCGCCTATGATGTTGATGGCATCGATTTCGTCGTTGCCGACAGCAACAGGAATGTTACGCCAATCAGGTTGCACGACTTGCCGCGCATTCTGACCGTGTGGGACGCCGGTTCGCTTTCGCGCGCACTCGCGGCCGGAGGAGATAACCGGATTGCAGTCGCTCCTGTTTCCTGGTCACTGTTTGGCGGCGCAATTCGCGGCCTCGTGCTGCAACGGCCAGCGTCCAACGAAGGATCGTGGACCCTGGTGAGTGTTAGTGGCAGCACTGCTGGATTTCTCGGTGCACCCGTACACAACGGCGCAGATATCGACGGACCGGTTGATAGCGCGTCAATGAACATCGCGGATGATGTTTCGGTCGGATCAATCGGTGAACCACTGATTGCACCGCGCGCCTCTGGGAATCGGCTCGTTTTTGATTCAACCACGCGAATTGTTG
>JBDUAX010000297.1:0-5926 GCA_040004455.1 Gemmatimonadaceae bacterium | reverse complement strand
GGCCCGGTTCCTTTCCTTTTGAGCCCCACGTTTTTACCCAGCGTCCGTTCTTGTCGACTTTCACCACGCGTGAATTGCCGTAACCGTCCGCAACAAAAATGTTGCCGTCCAAATCCCAGGCAATGTCCGCCGGACGATTGAATGATCCCCAGCCGGGACGTGGCTCAGTACCCGGAGGAAGCACCGGCGCTGCTTCAACCGCTTCTTCACGGCGACCCAACACCATCAGCACTTTGCCTGCAGGACTGAACTTGATGATCATGTTCGTTCCTTCGTCGGTCGCCCAGATGTTGTCGTCTTTGTCGATGCGAACCGTGTGCGCGAATGCAAAGCCGTATAAGTCCTTCCCGATTTCGCGCAGATATTTTCCTGTCGCATCGAATTCAAAAAGCTGCGATGCTGACGCGCCGTGAACCGTACTCCGTTCACCCGTTCGTGAAAACACAAACAGATGTTTTTGCGAGTTGAGTGACACCCCCATCACTTCACCAAAATTGAATCCAATGGGAAGTGTGAGCGGATTGACGTTGCCTTCAAACGCAATTTCGGGAACGGCTGCCTGAGCCGACGCGCCTGGCGAAATTGCAATTTGTGTAAGCAGTACCAGCAGTGCCGCAGCGCTTGTGCCAACCCCAGCTTTTTTTCCGAACCACTTTCTGTCCTGCTTCATTGCGCGCTCCGTGCCAGTGTCGGGGAAGAATACCTCAGCCGACCAAGAACTTAGCGCGCCGCCGGCAGTACGCGAGTGCTGCCGGCGGCCGTTCAATTACGCAGCTAGAATCGGAAGCGACGCGCGCTTGGTTACGCCACTTGGTGGTCCATGAACGATACCGCGCTCCGCTCGTTCAATAACGCCACCGCCCAACACCGTATCGCCGTCATAAAGCACCAGTGATTGCCCGGGCGTGATTGCCGACGCGGCTTCATGAAACGACAACTGAATGGCGTCGTTGTCGATGCGCAAAATCGTCGCGCCGACGGGTCGCGAACGATGCCGAATTTGCACCGACACATGCGCGCCAACTTCCGGCCGATTCACCAACCAGTTCAACTCACGCGCCTCAACGCCCCGGCCGAGTAGTGCTTCGCGCGGCCCAATGACAACAGTCCGAGTGGCCGCGTGGATCTCCACAACGAACATCGGCTGATCGAATCCGCCTGGCAAACCCTTTCGCTGACCAATGGTGTAGCGAGCGAAACCAGCGTGCTCACCAATGACTTCACCAGTATGCAGTAACAACGGCCCGGCCGATAACGACGGCGCATCGGCACCGAGATGCTCCTGCAGCACGCGCACGTGATCGCCATCAGGAACAAAACAAATATCCTGACTTTCAATCTTTTCTGCGGTGCGCAAACCGAACTGACGCGCAATGGCGCGCGTCTCCGGCTTCGTCTGCGAACCAATTGGCAACATCAAACGATCAAGTACGGGGCGCGCAATTCCCCATAGGAAATAGCTCTGATCTTTGGTCGGGTCGAGCCCGCGCTCCAGCACACGTACGCCGTCGCGCTCTGCCACTCGCGCATAGTGACCGGTCGCGAGCCATTTTGCGTCGATTGCGTCGGCTTTCACCAACAAATCGTGAAATTTGGTGAACGTATTGCAACGCACGCACGGAATCGGCGTACGCCCACGCGCGTATTCCTGCACGAAATCCTGCAACACGTCGTGCCCAAACTGATCCACCAGATTCAACACGTAGTGCGGAATGCCCAGTTTATCGCACACTCGGCGCGCATCGCTGGTCGAATCAAGTGAGCAACAGGGGCGATCGGGCACATCACTGCCATCGTTGTGCAACTTCATTGTGGCCCCAACAACGTCGTAACCCTGTTCAACGAGCAATGCCGCGGCTACAGATGAATCAACACCACCCGACATCGCTACCAAGACACGTTCGCGCGCCATCTGGCTAATCCGCCGCGTTGACGATTGCTGGTACCATTCCACGCGCTTTGTTCGCAAGCTTTGGCAACACTTCAATGACTCGGTTAATGGACTCGTCATCAGTGAGCACGCCCGTTGAAAAACGTAACGCGGCGGCCGCGAGATTGTGAGAAACGCCCATTGCACTCAGCACGTGCGACGCACTCACGCTTCCACTCTGGCACGCCGAGCCCGCGGAACAAGCAATGCCACGCAGGTCGAGCGCCATCAACAGTGACTCACTGCTCGTGCCGGGAATTGAAATGTTCGTGATGTGCGGAGCACGCGGTGCGTCGGCGCCATGAATTACGGCGCCCGGAATGAGCGACAATAGTTCGCGTTCCAAGCGTTCACGATATGCAAGCAAGCGCGCGCAATCATGTTCGCGCTCGGCAACAGCCATTTCGGCCGCAACGGCCAAACCGATCGCGAATGCGACGTTTTCGGTTCCCGCACGACGGCCGCGATCCTGCGAACCACCGTGCAACATTGGCTCAAGCACGGTTCCGCGACGAATGTACAATGCCCCGACGCCTTTGGGTGCGCCAATCTTGTGACCCGAAATTGTCAGTAAATCGAATGGAGTGTTTTTCGCGTTCACATCAACTTTTCCGAACGCTTGCACCCCGTCGGTGTGAAACAACGCACCGGCCGCTTTCGTTTGTTCACTCAATAGCTGAATTGGCTGCACAACACCAACTTCGTTGTTCACCCACATCACGCTCGCAATTGCCAAAGTTGAATCCACCAGCAGGGCGAACGCATTCTCATCAACCAATCCGTTGAACTTGACAGGCACAATGCGTTCATCTGCTCCGATCCTTGCGGCCTCGTGTACGGTTGCGAGAATGGCTTTGTGTTCAATCGGAGTCGTGAGCACCCCACTTCGTCCAAGCGCGCGCTGCGCCGACATTGTGCCAAGAATCGCGAGATTATCCCCCTCGGTTCCGCACGACGTAAAACACACCTCGTCGGTATTGGCACCCAAACACGCGGCAACGCGCTCCCGAGCTTCATCGAGGGCTACTCGGGCCTCGCGCCCCCACTTGTGGACGCTGCTCGGGTTTCCAAAGCGCGCACCGAAGTACGGGGCCATGGCCTCAAGGACCTCCGGCTTGACCGGAGTAGTTGCGGCGTGGTCGAAGTACGCTGGTGTAGGCATCCAACTAATTTACCAAGGGCAGTCAATGATCGCATGCCCCTCAAGCCGCGATCTGGCGGCCGCGATCCATCGCCTCTCGTAGCACAATGTTTACTACCTGCATTTACTGCTCAGCGAATCTCGAGAAGAACGAAGTACTGGAGGCCTTTCCGATCGGCCGCCGCTTGGCCTTTGACGCCTCTCAGGGGCGCTTGTGGGTTGTTTGCCGTTCATGCGAACGGTGGAACCTGACCCCGCTCGATGAGCGCTGGGAAGCCATTGAGCAGGCCGAGAAACTGTATCGCGACGCCAGACTTCGGGTGTCCACCGACAACATTGGCATGGCCAAATTGCGCGAGGGGCTCGAACTCGTGCGCATTGGGGAACCGCAGCGACCAGAAATGGCAGCGTGGCGCTACGGCGATCAATTCGGTCGTCGCCGCAATCGACAGCTGTGGACAACGGGCGCGGTGGTGGGAGGCGTTGGCGCCGTAGTTGTCGGTGGATTGGTTGTCGGCGTGGGAATTGCGAGCTTCAGCGGCATTCTGGCGAACGGCGGCATGTGGGATGCGCTCGTGCACGGATCGCCGAACACGGTCGTTGGTCGAATCATGGCGCCGAATAGTGATTTGTTAGTCGTGCAGCGACGCCACGCGCGCATGAGCGTCATTGAACGCTCGGATGACAATGCACTGGTATTGCGGCTGGAACACACGCGAGGCATGACGCGACTCTACGGGTCAGATGCGATGCGCGCCGCGCAACAATTACTTCCAACAGTCAATCGTTTTGGCGGTTCAAAGGCAAAAGTCAATGATGCCGTTTCGTACCTTGAGCAAAACGGAGGACCGTTGCAAGCGCTCGCAAGAATTCAACGCTCGAGTGGGGTGGGCCCACTTCACGCACCATTCAAGAGCAGTGGCAAGAAGTTGACCGTCACGAAGAAACCCGGTGCGTTGCACACCCTTCCCGTCGTGTCGCGTCTGGCCATGGAAATGGCGTTGCACGAGGAGCAGGAGCGTCGCGCCATGACAGGTGAATTGAAGGAACTCGAAAGCGTGTGGCGAGAGGCAGAAAAAATTGCACACATTTCAGACACGATGTTCGACACGCCGCAATTGGAAAGCGAAATCGAACGATTGAAAGCGGAAGCGAAGACGACCGACAAAAGTGGTGACGAGTAGTCGTTGCTACTTTCCGTCTAGTTCAAGTTCGTCCAATGACTTTGGCCAGTCACCCTTAAGCAAGCGCGAAATGCCGCGATCGGCATACAATCGCCCGTCTGTCTGGCAACGCGCACAGTAGTTCGTCTCATTTGTTGCATACCGAATGCGCTGCACCGGTGAGCCGCAATCGGGGCAGGGCAATCCATAACGACCATGCACGGCCATGCCATCACGAAACGCCGTGACCTTTTCTGGAAAATTTTTACCAGTTTCGGCGCGCAACGTTTTTGTCCACTCATCGAGGACGGCTATTGTCGCCTTTCGTAAACGAGAGGTCTGATCGTCGGTCAGCTTGGTTGACAACAACATTGGCGACAGTCGTGCGCGATGCAGAATTTCGTCGGAATACGAATTGCCAATACCCGAAAACAGACGTGGGTCGGTGAGTGTGCGTTTAAGCGTATGATTTTCCAAACGCAACCGCTCGGCGAATTCGCTCGCACTTACTTCGAGTGGTTCAATGCCGCCGCGATCAAAAGTTTTGACTTCGGCCGCGGTTGCAACGGCGTGCAAGGATGCGCGACGCTTAGTGCCCGCTTCCGTAATCATCAACGTCCCGTTTGGAAAATCAAACGCCACGAGCGCAATGCGACCCGGCGGTTTCTTACCTCTTGCCAACCAACGCAACCGGCCGGCGATCATGAGGTGAATGACGAGAAATCCCGCCCCGCACACCTCAAAAATGAGCCGCTTGCCCAAGCGGTGAATGGATTTCACTTCGTGCCCGACAAAGTCTGAAATTGGTGGTGATATTGAACGCAATATGAATGGTGATAACAATCGAATGGATTCGATTGGCTGACCAACAATGCGCGCAGTCAACGCTTCAATGTATACAACTATATCCGGTAACTCAGGCACCGTTACGCATGCTCTTGCAATTTTCTGAGCAGCGCGCGCACGGGCGCGCCATCAAGTCCGACCAGGAGAATTGGTGCGGCGAATAGTTCGTACCAACCAGCTGTCACACCGTCCAGCGCGAGATTCTCCAGAATGTTTGCACCACGAATAAAGAGTTCGTGGTGCACCTCGAGCGTCTTACTGTGTCGGCTGTCGACACTCGGCGCATCGGTGCCAACCAGTCGCGTTCCCCCTTTTACCAACCATTGTGCGGCATCCGTGGTGAGTACGGGCCATTCTTCCGGAAACTTACCACTCGAAACGCTTCGCCCGGTCTGCAGCAGCAATCGCTCAGGCGCTTCGCCGGCAAATTGTTCCTGCATCCATTCCAGTGACAACGAAAGTGATGCGTAACTGGCGTTCAGCACGTACGCAACACCCATGAATGCTGCTACCGGAAGGGTTTCACTTCCATCCCAGCCGTCTTCGATGTGCAACGGCGCATCAGCGTGAGTGCCAACGTGCGGGCTCATTCGTATTTCGCTGAGATTCACCGATTCATTCTTACTGCGTTTCATCGTCCAGCCACAGCTGAACGGAGTGTCGCCAGGAAATTCCGGCGTATCGGCTGAAACTGGAATGCTGATGTCGATGAACGGGCGATCGGGAGCAGGAAGCCGCGAAACGACAGTGATTGCTGACACTTTCAATAGCTCAGTGTGACGTGCCGTAGAATTTGCTGCGAACAGCCCATAGGGAAGGGAAGAAGCGTTGCGCAATTGTTCGAGT
>JBDUAX010000679.1:0-1789 GCA_040004455.1 Gemmatimonadaceae bacterium | reverse complement strand
GACCGGTTCACCTCCTCCGTTGGGAGGTTCCGGAAGTTCGTCAGCGGTTAATCAAAAGCGACGAAATCGATGCCGAAATCGAACGCTTGCGCACAGCGTTCGAAAGCGCGCGTGAACGATTGCGTCACCTGCGGGCGCGCGCCGAGGTGCAAGCCGGCGCCGAAGAAGCAGCAATTTTCGATGTGCAAATTGCATTGCTTGATGACAACGAACTTCGCACCTCGAGCGAAGCCTTCATCAAACAAAACCTTGGCGCCGAAAAAGCGTTCGATTTGGTAATGCTCGAATGGCGTCAACATTTTGCGCGCCATACCGCGCCAATGTTGCGCGAAAAAGTTGGTGATCTGACCGACGTGCACATTCGTGTGCTGTCGATTTTGCTGCTGCTCCCCGATCACGATCCGGTTGATGTTCCGAAGGGCGCGAACGCGATTCTTGTTACCAACGATCTCACGCCGTCGCTCACGCTGCAGCTCGATCGCGAGTGCATTGCGGCCATTGCGACGGACGCCGGAACCGCCACCGCGCACGTTGCAATTCTCGCACGCTCGCTGGGAATTCCCGCCGTTGTCGGTTTGCGCAACGCAGTTGCGTATTTAAAGGGTGGCGAGAAGGCGATTCTCGATGGCGGCGAAGGCACGCTGGTCATTTCGCCCAGTGACGCAGAAATTGCGCAGGCATCCGCGCGCGTCGAAGCAGAAGCAGGTCGCGCAGATGAAATTCGCGAACTGGCGCTGAGTGAGCCAATTACTCCCGATGGAACGCGCGTAATCATTCGGGCGAATGTTGATTTGCCCGAAGAAGCGGAATTCGCCGCGAATAGCGGTGCGGACGGCGTTGGACTCATGCGCACGGAATTTCTGGTTGTTGGTCGTGCCGCAATGCCCGACGAAGAAGAACAGTACCGCGAATATCGCCGTGTGGTCGAAGCGTTTCGCGGGCGTCCCGTCATCATTCGCACGTTCGACATCGGTGGCGACAAACTTCCGATCGGCGGATTTCCGACGGAGCCGAATCCGTTCCTCGGCTGGCGCGCAATTCGCATGTGTCTCGACGAACCTGCGCTCTTCAAAGTGCAGTTGCGCGCGTTGCTGCGGGCCGCCGTTCATGGAGATCTGCAAGTCATGCTGCCGCTCGTCGTTTCCGTCGATGAAGTACGCGAAACGCGGCAGCTCATCGAAGAGTGCGTTCAGGAATTGTCCGCCCGGCGCGTTCCGTTCCGTGACGAAGTGCCGCTCGGCGTGATGGTGGAAACGCCGGCCGCTGCAATTGCCGCCGACACTTTGGTCCGCGATGTGGACTTTTTCAGCATTGGTTCAAACGATCTGGTCCAATACACGCTGGCTGTCGACCGTGGCAATGCGAACCTCGCGCATCGTTTTACGCCACTGCATCCTGCTGTCCTTCGACTCATTAAACAGGTTCAGGCCACCGGTGCAGCGCATGGCGTCGACGTGAGCGTCTGCGGTGAGATGGCGTCACAACCTGTCACCGTCTTCGCGCTACTCGGGCTGGGCATTCGCAACTTCAGTGTTTCACCACGGGCCGTACCCAACGTGAAGCGCATCGTTCGCGGTGTGCGCGCTGAGGCCGCGCGAGATGCCGCTGATGCCGCACTTTCTGCGGGGACCGCGCGAGAGGTCGAGCTGCTCCTCCGTCGTCGCCTTCGTGCCGAACTCCGCGACGACGGCGTCTTTTAGTCAGACCGCTGCCCCACTCGTGGCAGGCGGGTCATACTGGTTATCTTCGCTCTTCCCTTAACCGAAAATACGCGTGGCTGACAAACATC
>JBDUAX010000678.1:0-1790 GCA_040004455.1 Gemmatimonadaceae bacterium | reverse complement strand
TGCTCAAGAACTTTCGCTCCAAGTACGTTGGTGAAACGGAAGGAAATCTGGAGCGAGTGTTGTCGGTGTTGCGCGCGATGGGCCCCGTGATGGTTGTCATTGACGAAGCCGATGCCGCACTTGGTGATCGCGACAGCGAAGGTGATGCGGGAACATCCAGTCGTGTGTTCGGAATGATTGCCACGCAAATGGGGGACACGCGCTACCGCGGAAAAATTCTGTGGATGTTGCTTACTGCGCGTCCCGATTTGCTTCCAATCGACATCAAGCGACAGGGGCGCGCTGAAGTACACATTCCGCTTTTTTATCCGCACGATGAAGACGAACTGAAACAGATGTTCGTGATGATGGCGAAGAAATTGGGCACGACGCTTGCGATTGATGACGTGCCGTCGATTCCCCAAAAGGGTCAGTTATCTGGTGCGGACATTGAAGGCATGGTGGGTCGTGCGTGGCGCACGTCGTTGCTGGCAGGGGCGTCAAAGGTGACGCCTGAAGCATTGAAAGAAGTGGTGGCGCAGTTCATGCCCAGCACGCAGGGGCTCGAGCGCGAGTTGCAGGAAGTCGCTGCAATTATTGAATGCACTGATCGCGAGTTTCTTCCTGAGGCCATGCTCAAAAAGGTTGACGAACTTGGCGGCCGAGATGCACTTGTGCAGCGGCTTACTGCGCTCAAGCAGTTGGTGGCGTCGTTGTAGAGTTCGAATTTACGCGAACTTCGTTGCGCCGCGTTCATGCGCGTGTGTGAATGCTGCGCGCGGACCGCAGAGCTCGCGAATCGCCCGTGTTGCTCAGTTTCTCACTCCACCAATTACGCGCTTAAGCAAAGTACCCGCTTTCACGTTTGTGCCGGCGTCGATTCCGTTGATGATGTAAATCTCCTCGTCGGGCACGGTGCTGGGATAGCGCTTCACAAACACATTGCCCGACATTTCCGTTGGCAGCGTGACAATTTCAATGCGCGCCGGTTGCACGTTGAGTGCCGCCGCATCAGTGAGCGGGCGAAACGAGCGCATGGTTGCGAGTATTGGCGCCGCGTTTGTATTGGCCGTTTGTGATGTCATCAGCCCCAGCAGAAGATACGTTTGCCCATTGTGCTGAACGCTGGTGGCAATGCCATACAACGTGCCCTGCTCGGTGGTGGCGTCAAAATCAGCCGTCGCGGCCGGTAACCCGTTGATATTCGTGTTGCCGCTTTGACGCGCCGTAACGCCCTGCTGTTTCACGAATTCCTGAATGACCGAAGCAGGCGATCCTTTGGCTGGCAGCAGTTGAAACTGCGCAGCTTTGTCCGGGCTTTGCGCGACTACTGCTTCGGGCATATTCGCCTTGCTCCAACCAGCCGGGAAATCAATCTGAAAGCGCAAATCCGGATGCAAAAAACGATTGCTTGCGAAATAGCCGAGTCGCGGATTTTCACCGAACACCATGCCATTCAGTTTGCGGAGATACACGTCACGATTGATTTTGAGATTCGTTAATTGTGCGGGTTGCAACTTCTGCAAGCGTGTTTCGGCCGCTTGCACGCGGTTGCCAGGATCGGGATGCGTGCTTTGCCATTCCGGTACGCGTGAGCCCGCTTCGCCCGAAAGACGTCCCAACATGTTGAACAGTTTCACCGATTCGCGAACGTCGTAGCCGTGTTCAAGCGAATAGCGATATCCCAGTGCGTCGGCCTCATTCTCGTCGTCGCGTCCGAATTTCAGAAAGAGCAAGCTCGCACCAGTGTTCAGCAAATCGCCGTATTGCGCAACGCGACTCGACAACACGGAACCGGCAACGAGACCAAT
>JBDUAX010000296.1:0-5932 GCA_040004455.1 Gemmatimonadaceae bacterium | reverse complement strand
TAGAACACAATTTTGCAATTGATTTCCCGGGACGCGTAATTGATCATCGACATCGGTTGTTCCTCTCCTTTTACTGGAACAAGCGATCGATTTCGTCTTCAGCGCCGGCCAGCAGGCCCGGCGCTGCATGTTGTGAGCTTGAACCGCGAGCGAAGATGCCTTCGAATATGCGGGTAAGTTCCTCGACGGCGCCTTTCATTTTGAGTCGAACCAGTCCGAGCGTTGTGCGATTGTCGAAGAGCACCACGAGAATAACTCGGCGCGCCACGTCGGCGAGGTACATCGATTCGCGTTCGCCCTGATGGAACAGGACATTGAAATCGCTTTCGCCAATAAGGCGTGCGAGTTGGTCGTTGGCGCTGAAGTCGGCCGCGGTAAGCGTGGCGAAAGCCGTCGCATCGAAGTTGGGAGGTTCACCAACCGTTGCGACCAATTGACCACTCCGATCGACGAGTAAAGCGCAACGCGCTTTGGCGTCGTAGAGGAACCGCTGCAGGACAGTCGTGATTGTCCCGAAGTCGTCCTCGGTAAATGACCAGGTAGCGGCGCCAACAGGCATGAGCGTGGATTGCGGGGTCGGGTGGTTTTCGTACGTGCCTGGCTCCAACCGTCACACAGCGGGAACACCAGCACGGACTACGAACGTAAGATGCGCTCCATGCGTCGCAGAACCAAACGGGCCCGACGACGAAGCAACGGATGCGACTCCCAACGCAAATAATCGTGGAGTAGCCGCGCACTATCAACGCTTGGATGCCGACGAAGGTAACCGAGCGCAGCCAATCGACGGAATGGCCGCGCGTGAAACAGTGCCTGACGGTGCCGATGTTGCTGAAGCGACCAACCGACCGCGCCAAGCACCAAACCGCCAACAAGCGCCGCGAGGACCAGTCCAGCGCTCTTGTCTACGCGGCCCCCCGTCAAACCCCGGCGGCTGATGCGCTGAATGAAACGACTTCTCACTGCATGTCTCTCCGCGCAGACAATGCCTGAGCGATTGTCACGCCGTCGGCATATTCGAGGTCGCCTCCCACCGGTAGTCCGCGGGCGATGCGGGTGACACGAGCCCCCGCCCCCGACGCTGCGAGCTGTCGCTGGACGTAGAGTGCGGTCGCTTCCCCTTCGAGTGACGGATTCGTCGCCACAATGACTTCACGAACCCCGTGGTCGACCACTCGGCGCACCAGTGCGGAAACCGTGAGATCGTCGGGGCCAATGCCATCGAGGGGGGACAGGCGGCCCCCCAGTACGTGGTAGAGACCACGGAATTCGCCCGAGCGCTCGATGGAGCCAATGTCGGACGCGTCTTCGACTACGCAAATCAAGGTCGCATCGCGGCGTGGATCGGCACAGAAAACACACAGCGTCGATTCGGTAAGATTACCGCACTGTTCGCACGGCTTAATGCGAAGCTTGAGCTCCGTAAGCGCGGAGGCGAGCCGGTTGCACTGTTCGATCGGCTGCTTGAGCAGGTGATACGTGAGGCGCAACGCCGACTTGCGGCCAATTCCCGGAAGTCGGGCGAGCTCGCTGGTGAGGTCGTCGATAACCGACATTCAGTATTTCAGAACGGCAGTTTGAACGGCAGGTCCATGCCGCCGGTGAGTTTGCTCATCTCCTGTTGAGCGCTGACGGCCGCTTTCGATTGCGCATCGGATGCGGCGGCGGCAACCAGATCTTCGAGCATTTCAATGTCGGCTGGATTTACGACAGACGCATCAAGTTTTACGCGACGGATGCGGCCCGTGCCATCACATTCGACTGTGACCATGCCACCACCGGCGGAACCGAAAACGGTAGTCTTTGCCAGGTCTTCCTGCGCTTTCTGCATACCACCTTGCAGCTGGCGCGCTTGCTCCATGAGCTTGAAAAAATCGGCCATTGATTGTTTCCGGGATTGTTTCTGAAGTGTTGGTAATACGCTGAGTTGCTGATGCTAATCGAGCAATTCGAGATCGAGGGTGCGAACCGCAGCTTCGAGTAATGGACTGCGCGACGTGAGTTGATCGGTGCGCTGTTGCTGCACGTCTTCGGCGGTCAACCGTTTGTTGTTGCGAGTTGCGGGCTGACCAATTGCCTTGAGCGTGAAATTTGTAATACCCGGGAAGGTAGCCTTAAGAGCCTGCAGAACATCACTGCGCGAACCCTCGACAGCACTCGCCCAGTTGTCGTCGGTACGCGCGTAACTGAGCTGCAATGCGCCCTGCGTTGTGATTTGTTGCGGAGTGAGGCGCTGCACAACCTGCGCGAACGCTGCGCGACCGCTGCGTTTGATGTGGTCAACCACTTCGTTCCAGCGCGCGGTCACTGTTGTGATGTCGGGAATCTCACTGTGATGTGCATCGTGCGAACGCGCCGGAATGCTGGAGGTGCTGATTGGAGCGTGCGCAGCGGCTTCCTGTTCTTTGGC
The DNA here is from genome assembly GCA_040004455.1 of Gemmatimonadaceae bacterium. Classification (GTDB taxonomy): domain Bacteria; phylum Gemmatimonadota; class Gemmatimonadetes; order Gemmatimonadales; family Gemmatimonadaceae; genus Gemmatimonas. The sequence continues at coordinate 3,522 of JBDUAX010000296.1, read as the reverse complement.
GGCCGCTTCTGCCACCTGTTGCGTGGCCGAACGCGGAACTGGAACGAGGTTTGGTTCGCGCGCAACGAGCAGGCCGGGTGCCGACGCGCCCAGAGCATACGCGGGTGCGACTTTCGTTTCTGATTTTGCCACGCGACGCGCAGGCGGATCATTCGCTTCCGTCGCGCCGAGTCCGCGCAGTACATCTTCGAGTTCAATCGTGCGATCAAGCAGCGACAGGCGAAGAAGTAACGTTTCGAGCAGCAACTGTGGTTGCCCGCTCTTCCGATAAATCGGTTCGAGCTCAATGAGTGCATGCAACATGCGGAGCAAATCGGGCGCAGTGAAATTCGCCTTGCGTTTCACCAATTCCGCTTGCAGTCGATCCGACAAATCGGCAGGTGCGCCGCCGAGCACAATCGCCAGCTGCGCGCGCAACAAATCGCCGAGCCCGGATAGGACAATCGCAAAATCGGCGCCGGCGTCGGACAGGCGTTGCACCGTTGCAAATACGTCGACCGCGCGACGCTCCGCAATCATGTCGAGCACCGCCAGCATTTCATCTTCGGGAATGAGCCCGAGTGCAACGCGGACGCGTTCGGCTGTAATCGCCCCGCCTTCGCCAAGTGACAGCACTTGATCGGTGAGACTGAGTGCATCGCGCAAACCACCGTCGGCCGCGCGCGCAATCATGGCGATGGCGTCTTTCTCGTACGTCACGCCCTCCTGTTTCAGGACGCGTTCGAGATGTTCACGAATGTCCGCTTGTCCGGGGCGCTTGAGATCGAAGCGATGCAGACGCGAGAGTACGGGAGCGGCGGCCTGCGCGATTTTCTGCGGCTCAGTTGTAGCAAACACAAACACCACACGTGGCGGCGGCTCTTCGAGAATTTTGAGGAGCGCATTCCACGCGTCTTTCGTGAGCATGTGCGCTTCGTCGACGATGTACACTTTGTAGCGATCATCGGTGGACGGAGCGTACATCGCGCGCTCTCGCAACTCTCGCGCGTCGTCAACACCGCGGTTGGACGCCGCGTCGATTTCAACGACGTCCATGGACGTGCTACCAGTCCAGATGCGCCTACACGAATCGCATTCGCCGCAAGGTTCGCCATTCAATTCCGGTTCGCCGCGACGATCGCAGTTGAGTGCCATGGCGAGGACGCGCGCGAGCGTTGTTTTGCCGGTACCGCGCGGGCCGCACAACAAATAGCCGTGGTGAACGCGTCCACTCGCGATCGCTCCTTTGAGCGTTTTCGCAACATGCCCCTGCACCGCTACCTGGGCAAAGTTTTTCGGCCGATATTTGCGCGCAAGAGCGAGTGACATGAAATGAATTTAGCGTTTGGAAAAGCGATGCGGCGGGTTGGTTTCGGGGAGAATGCCGGTGCAAATACGCGGCGATCGGGTTGCTGATGTCGGCCCATGAAAACAAATCGCGGGGGACTACCGCCGAATGGCGATGATCCCCCGCGAAAAGTACTCCGGGCCTGACGAGGCGAGTTCAGACACCACGTACCGTTGCTACCTTCGGGGTCCTGGCGGGATTGGCGGGCTGGAAACCCTCGGGACCCGGAGCATCAACAAGATAAGCGTTGGGATGCGGGTGGGGCAACGCGGAGATTTAGAGGTTTGTGCGGGGTGGTAGGGCCGGCATCGGTAGGCTGGACCGCGGGATCACGCTGCGGAGTCCAGGGTCCAGAGCCCAGAATAGAGCGTTCAGAAGCGCGTCAACCGCAGAGTTCAGAATTCACAACTCAGAATTCCGTATTCAAATAAGAAATTCGCGCAGAACTGCGTCGAGGCGATTTGCGGCGTGCAAAACGAGGTGCATTGGAGCATCGAGATGAGTCACAGCTCGAACGCGCGTCGGAGTCCACGCGGAGACGCGTACGCCAGCCTTTGCAGCTGCCGCAACGACGTCGCGCGCCAGAGGTTTGGCCAAATCAATCATCACGATGTTCGTGTCGGGGGGAACGACGCGGACACCAGCAACATCCTGAAGCTTGTGCGCGAGCGCGAGAGCCGTTGCGTGATCTTCATCAAGGCGCTGCAAATTGTTTTCCAAACCGTACAAAGCGCCCGCCGCAATAATTCCCGACTGACGCATGCCGCCACCCAATCGTTTGCGAATTTGATCGGCCTTTTTCATGTGCTCATCTGAACCAACGAGAATTGCACCAACGGGGGCGCCGAGTCCTTTCGAGAATGACAGCATGATCGTGTCCGCACACGCTGCAAACTCTGCCAGTGACGTTCCGCTTGCTGCCGCAGCATTCCACAAGCGAGCGCCGTCGAGATGCACGGGCAAACCCGCGTCGCGAGCAACGTCTGAAAGCGCACGCAATTCTGAGAGGGGCGTAATGGTGCCCCCCGAGCCGTTGTGCGTGTTCTCGAGAAACACCAACGAGGGTTGAATGCTGTAACCGCTGGCTGGCCGGAAGGCCGCTTTCAAGTCGGCAGCGTTCATGATGACGTTGGACGCGCGCACCAGGCGCATTTGCACTCCACCGAACGCGGCGCTTGCGGCCATATCCCAATGCACAATGTGCGAATCGGCGTCGAGCAAAATTTCAGTGCCGGGACGCGTGTGCAACAACACACCGGTCAGATTCGCCATCGAGCCACTGGGGAAAAACAACGCTGATTTTTTGCCGAGTAGTTTGGCGACAGATGATTGGAGTTGTTGGGTGGTGGGATCGCCGTCGAGAATGTCGTCGGCTACGACTGCGCTCGCCATCGCGGCGCGCATTGCTCCCGACGGACGTGTGACGGTGTCGCTTCGCAGATCAACGGGAATAAATGCTTCGACGGTCATCTCGATTTCATAGTTGCGTTATCTCACGGGCATTTGAAAAGTCGTTTTGTCTTCCTGCGATTTGTTGAGCGCTTGAGTCTCGAGGCGACGCAAATCGTACGCTTGTGCAACTTCGCCGCCAATCAGAAACAGTAAAGCCGCATAGTAGATCCAGAAGACCACGCCAACGACGGCAGCGATGGTACCGGTATACAGCGAACTTGGGTCGCTGCGCTTTACGAGTAACGCAAACGCGTAGCGCGCAATTTCAAACAGAATTCCGGCGACGGTCGCGGCGACGAGCGCTGTTTGGCGCGGCGGGCGGCGCTTTGGCAGGCCAAGATAAAGCGCGAAGAACAATCCAATGACAACGCCAACGGCTACTACACGTCCAATGAAGTACGAAAGCGCGCCCATGGCGCCTTTTGCCAAACCCCAGGTCACGAGCAATGCAGCGCCGTGCGTCGTAGCAAGGGTGAGATACGCAGAAATCACGATGTAGGCGGCGACGGCAATGGTGGCCACAATTGTCGCTGCAAAATCAAACAGCTTGCCGGCGACAATGCCGCGATCAGAGCCGTCGAAAATGAGCGCGAGGACGCTGCGTAACGATCCAAACAATCGCGTTGAAAACCACGCAAACGATATCGCAGAATACAGACCGACAGCGCTTCGCGTGCGCAAAACATCGGCCACGAGTTGACGCAACAGTTGCCCGGGCGCCGGCGCGTCTTGCGGCAACAGTG
>JBDUAX010000295.1:0-5937 GCA_040004455.1 Gemmatimonadaceae bacterium | reverse complement strand
GTTCAGCGGCGCGACCTCGCCTCTTGGAGCGACACTGGGCGGCGCCGAGCGACGTACCGACCGCGCCAACTGCCCCGATTCCTCCGCTTCGCGAGCGATGACGCTCTTCTCGAGGCGCGTGACCTCAGCCAATCTTGTGATGTATGAATCTTTCGTAAGCGGATGCGCAGCCGCAACAATGGTGGGCAACAACTTGTCGATAGCCTTACGCTGCGAAGTCAAATCCTTGAACGCTCCTCGGCGCTCGAGCATCTGGATTTGCCGATCGAACAAGTCTATTGCCTGCGCGAACAATTTCTCCAATCCCGCGTGCCCTTCGCGACGTGCAAAAGTGTCGGGATCGTCGTCGTCAGGAAGCGTCACTACGCGCACTGTCGACTTGTGGCGCAGCAGCTCCAGCCCAGCGCGGAACGTGGCTTTCTGCCCTGCCTGATCGCTGTCGTAAAACAGAATCACTTCCTGAGTATAACGACCAAGTAGCTCAGCCTGTTGTTCCGTAAGCGCGGTACCAAGTGGCGCCACGATTTCTTCGAAGCCTGCGAGCGCCACACTAATTGCATCCATGTAGCCCTCGACCACAATTGCGCGCTCTGCGCGCCGAATTGCATGCTTCGCAGTGTTTATCCCATACAACGTTTTCCGTTTTTGAAAAACTGCAGACTCCGCGCTGTTCAAATACTTTGGAACGGCGTCACCCATAGCGCGGCCACCAAACCCAACATTGTGGCCGAGTTCATCGATGATTGGAAACATCACGCGATTGCGAAAATTCATGCGCGGCTCGGTTCCACCGTCGCGCACAGAAAGAATTCCCGCGTCGAGTTGGCGCTGATCGTCGAAGCCGAGCGAGTGCAAATACTTTCGGAGAGCGGCGCGATCGGATGGTGCGTACCCGATTCCGAATCGCGCGATTGCTTCAGAGTTGAGCCCACGACCAGTTAGATATTGCCGTGCTTCTTTACCAACCACCTCGTCCGCCAGCTGCTTGTGAAACCACTCGGCAGTCGACGCCAGAACTTCCCAGTTACGCGCATTGGGATCGGGCGCATGAACGCGATTTGGCGTATCAATGACCTCAATTCCTGATTTGTCGCCCACGAATTTTGCTGCAGCGGTGAAATCGAGATTCAGTTTTTCACGAATGAACTTGATGCTGTCGCCACTCACTCCGCACACAAAGCAGTGGTACATGCCTTCTTTCGGCGAGACCGAAAAATTCGGGCCGGACCCATTGTGGAATGGACACGGCCCGCGATAGCTGTTTCCTGATTTCTTGAGCCGTACGAACTCACCAATGATCTGCACGATATCTGCGCCTTCGCGCACTCGCGCGATCGTCTCGTCAGAGATCACGGTGACGCTATCTCAACTCAGCGACAGTCGCGCCGGCGCCACCTTCGTTCCACGCGCCGAGTCGAACACCGGCAACGCGTGTGTCGCGGCGCAGCATCTCCGTAATGCGTGCGCGCAGCGCTCCTGTTCCTTTGCCGTGAATGATGCGCAATTCGGGCAAGTCGGCCGCAATGGCCGCATCGAGTGCAACCAATACGCGATCATCCGCTTCATCAACGCGCATTCCGCGAACATCGATTTCAGTTTTCGCATCGAGTTCGGGAGCGTCACCCATCAACGAGATTTTCACGGCGGGCGGAGGGGGGGCTGCTGTTCGCGTGAGTGATGAAATCGGAACGGAAAGTGTGAGTGAACCAACCGCAACGCGCGCTTCCTTGCCGCGCAGTGACACAATGCGCCCGGTTTTTCCGCCGAGTGTGCCGACGAGAACTGTATCGCCTTCGCCGAGTGCGTGCGGTTTCGATTTGCGCGCCGCAACGACGGGTTGCGAGGCTTTCATGACGGCTTCGTTTGTTACCTCTCGCATTTTCCGCTTGGCAACGTCGCGTTCCGCCAATCGCTGCACCACTTCGGCTGCCTGTCCTTGAGCCGCCGCAGCTTCTTCAATGGCGCGACGAGCGGCGCGCGACGCTTGCTCGAGCGCTTCCGCCGATGCGGCTTCACTGACAGATGCTTGTGCGCGAACGGACGCAATGGCGCGTTCAACTTCGCCGCGCGCTTCGAGCAAATATTTGCGCGATTCCTCGCGAGCGCTCTTTTCGATTTCGCGTTCACGATCGCGGACCTTGCTTTCGCGATCGGTAACCGTCGCAATGCGCGAACGCATTTTGTCCTGGTTGACTTGCATCAGCGATTCACGATCAGTCAATTGCGCTTCGCGTGATTCGAGATCGGCCAGCAGTACCGCGACGTCGCGCTCACCGCGCGGGAGGCGATCTTCCGCGCGCAGCAACACGTCTTCAGGCAATTGCAAACGACGCGCGATGCTCAGGCCATATGAACGACCTGGAACGCCTTTCAACAGGCGATACGTGGGTGCGAGTTGCACGCTGTCAAATTGCAGTGACGCGTTAACGACGCCCGGAACTTCGGTCGCGAGCAACTTGAGTTGCCCCAAGTGCGTCGTTGCAAGCGTGAGTGTTCCGCGCTGCGTGAGTTGTTCGAGAATTGCCCCCCCCAAAGCCGCACCTTCCGCGGGATCGGTTCCCGAACCCAATTCGTCAATCAGAACGAGCGACGCGGAAGTGGACGAGCGCAGAATTTCGCCAAGGTTTTTGACGTGCGCGCTGAACGTGGAGAGGCTCGCTTCGATGCTTTGTTCATCGCCAACGTCCGCAAACATGTCGTCGAACACCGGCAAACGACTTTCCGGACCGACGGGTGCTGGAATGCCCGCTTGGGCCATCGCGGCGAGCAGGCCCAATGCTTTGAGGAGAACTGTTTTGCCACCGGTGTTTGGGCCGGAAACAAGCAGGGTGCGTTCCCCTTCGTGCATGACGAGATCGAACGGAACGACGCTGACACCGTTTGCTAAAAGCAGCGGATGACGCGCATCGGTGAGGCGCAATCCTTCTGACGACGAACCGAAGGTCAGAGCGCCGCACGCGGCATCGACAGCGTAGCGCGCACGCGCGTACAGCGAGTCGAGCATAACGAGCGCGCGAAACGCTCCGCCGATTTCTTCGTGAAAGGGCTGCAGTCCAACGGTAAGTTCGCGCAACACCAACTCGACTTCGCGCTGCTCTTCCGCCTCCAATTCGCGAACGCGATTCCCGAATTCAATGGCGGCCGGCGGTTCAACGAAAATAGTTTCGCCAGTGCCTGAGCTGTCGTGCACAATGCCACCCAGGTAGCCGCGTGCACCGCGGCGAACGGGCATCACCCAGCGACCGTTCCGCATCGTGACCGACAAATCGGAAACCTGATGATGCGGCTCGAGCTTCGTCATTTCGCGCTCCAGCAACTTCACCAGCTCCCCTTCTGTGCGACGTAAATCACGTCGCACTCTTCGCAAGGTGGGCGAAGCGTCGTCCTTTACACTACCATCGTCTGCAATGGCGCGATTGATGGATTCTTCCTGCGCGCGCAACTCAATCAGATTGCCGGCAATGTTCGCGAGAATTCCCTTGACTACTGCGGGCCTCCGCGGATCGCGCAGCGCATCACGCATGCGACGCGACGAACGCAGGAGAATGGCCGCTTGCAATAAATCGAGCGCGCTCCAGGTGAGCCCTTCGATGCGCAACCGCGAAAGCGGTTGCGCGATATCCGGAATTGCCTCAGTTGGCCAACCCAAATCGGACTGCACTTGCGTGCGAATTGCGTTGACGCGTTGGTGTTCGGCTTCAATTTCCTCGCGATCGGTGGAAGGTACGCGCGCGCGCACTGCCGCCGCACCCGGTGACGAATGTGCGCGTCCTGCCACATGCGCCAAGAGGCGCGGAAACTCAAGAATACCCAGCGCGTGCCCGTTCATTTCACAATCACTTGTTGCTTGCTAAAACCTCGCGTGCGATCGCGTTGATGCTGCTACCATCGGCGCGTCCCTTGAACTGCGGCATGACCTTCGCCATGACCGCGCCAATGTTTGCGGCACCACCAGCCACCGCGGCTTCCACGGCGGAGCGTAACTCAGCGGGATCGACCTGCGGTGGCAGGTAGTGTTCCAGCGACGTCGCTTCGCCCTGTTCCTTTGCGGCAAGATCAGCGCGGCCGGCCTTTTCGTAAACGGTTACCGATTCCTTCCGACGCTTGATCGCTTTGCGCACCACTTCGAGCGTGTCGTCGTCGTTGATGTCACGACGCAATTCGATTTCGCGATTCTTCACTTCAGAAATGAGCATGCCAAGCAGGATCACAAGTTCTTTGTCTTGTGCGCGTCGTGCGTTGGCCTGATCGGCTTGCAGTCGGGGAAGCATCGTCGCGCTTCCCCCCGTTGCTGATTCGCTCACGGTAGTTGAGTCCTCTGGGGCGCCCGTTGCAGTTGGCGGGGGGGCGCAAGAATTCGTTGCTGTATGCGGCGCATTGGTGACGCGCGCGCGGGTTTCGGAAGATAACGTCCCGCGAGGCAATTCGGAGCAGGCAAAAATCAGCGCGAAGTCAACTCAGCGCGACTAACCCGGTGGCCAACGCATCGCCCTGCCGCCCAACACATGCAAGTGGAGGTGCTGTACTGTCTGCCCGCCATTCTCGCCGGTGTTCACCACGACGCGAAACCCCGAGTCCGCAAGCCAATGCTCTTCGGCAACGCGATTCGCCAACATGAGAAGCTCCCCCAGGAGCGCGCTATCCCGAACCTGTGCGAGCGACTGCACGTGAATCTTTGGCATCACCAGAAAGTGCGCCGGTGCTTGCGGGCTGATGTCTCGAATAGCAATAGCATTTTCCGATTCACCAACTAACGGAGATGGAATTTCTCCGCGCACGATGCGACAGAACAAACAGCTATCGGTCATGAAACTCTCTCAGGAAGGACACTCAAGTTGTTTGCGGTGCATGAACACCAAGGGCGGTTCGTGCCATTGCAAGCGCTGCAATACCCGCAGTTTCAAAACGCAAAATAGTGGAACCCATAGACGCGCTCCTGAATCCGACAGCTTTCAGCGCATCAAGTTCGTCCTGTTCAAAGCCCCCTTCCGGTCCAAGCGCGATCACAATCGGCGCTACGAGTAGCGCGGCGTTGTGTCCAACAAAAGCTTCACCATCGGGGTCGAGCACAATGCGATCGCCAGGGGGCGCGGCCAACAGCGCGCGCTCGAGATTCGCTTCGGGAAATATCTGCGGAAGCCAGGCGCCCTGCGATTGAGAGAGCGCGCTCATCATTCGTGCGCGCACTTTCGCTTGAAATGCTGGTCCTTCTCCACGCGGTGCCACGCTCCGCGAACGCCGCCACAACACTGGGCGCCAACTGGTAAGTCCCAATTCACCGGCTTTTTCCGCCAACCACAACAGGCGCTCACGATCGGCCACGGGAACCAGCAAGTGCACCTCCGGCAATGGCGGTTGCACACCAGCACTCAACACTTCAACGAGCGATTGGCCCTTTGCGAGTTTCACAACTTTCGCGCTGCCAACCAGTCCGGCACCGTCGCGCAAACCAACAATCGCACCGACCGCGAGTCGCAACACCTTCAAGTGTCGCGCGGCATCTTCCCCTAACGAACACACGCTTCCTTCAACGAAATGTTCGTCGACGACAAACGTGGGCAGGTTCTCAACAATCGAACTCACGCGTTCACTTCGGTTTGATAGCAGCGGACCACCAAATGTCTTCGGCGTCTTCGGCCGTAATGACCCAACCGTTGTCGGTGAGCATTTTTACCATCATCTCGCGCTCTTCACGCAAAATACCGCTCAGTATTGCCTGGCCATCTTCGGTCAACGCGCTGGCAATTAGCGGCATCAATTCAACCAGCACCGACGAAATGATATTGGCCAACACCAGCCGCACCGGCGCCACCAATGGCAATAAGGACGCTGCATCGCCTTCAAAAACATGGACTGCGTGCGCGACATGATTGCGCTGGATGTTTTCTTCAGCGTTCGCAATGGAATCACTGTCGAGCTCAATCGCATACACGCGGG
>JBDUAX010000294.1:0-5939 GCA_040004455.1 Gemmatimonadaceae bacterium | reverse complement strand
ATCCCGGATTTCGTCGCACCGAACGCAACGCGAGTCTGGCATCGATCAGAAAATCCTCCAACCATCGCGACCCGCGACCGTCGCGATGCGCCTCCTTTGCAACATCTATCGAACCAAACGCCATCAAAGCCACTCGGCGCGCCTCTTTCGCGTTCATGCCGAGCGCGATGTTCTTTTTCGTTTCCTGTTCGAGATGAAATGTGAATTCATTATCGAGTTCGCGTTCGACTGAGTTGCGAAACAGCAGTGCGCGTAGCGCGCCAAGTACCTTCCGCGAAGCGCTCATTATCACGTTGTCTTGAGTATGAGATCGACGACTGTTACATAGCGGCGCCAGCTTTCAGTTTCTGCGCCGAGTGCGCGACGACCCTGAGCGGTGAGGCGATAGTATTTCGCCTGTCGATTGTTCTCAGTGGTTTGCCATTCGCTGTCAATCCACGCGTTTCGTTCGAGACGTTGTAGCGCAGGATACAGCGATCCCTGATTGATGTCGAGCACGCCGCGTGACATCTGCTGAATACGTTGACTGATTCCCCAGCCGTGCATTGGCTCAAGCGCGAGCGTCTTGAGTACGAGCAAGTCGAGTGTGCCGCGCAGAACATCGGAGGAGGTTTGTGCCACTGCGTCTCTCATGTCGGGTTCCTACAGAAGATGCCGCGCTTCTGTAGGAAGTCAAGAGGAGTTGGGACTGGCGGCGGCAAATCGGGACAGTATGTTCTCAACATGAACATTCGCCGCGCAACTGAATCGGATTGGCCAAACATGTGGCCCATCATGCGCGCCGTGGTTGCCGGTGGCGATACGTACATGCTCGCCCCCGACTGCAGCGAAACTGAAGCCCGCGAATATTGGATGGGGATTCCCCTTGAGACGTACATCGCCGAAGACAATGGCGAAGTCGTGGGCACATATGCGATGCGCGTGAATCAGCGCGGGCTTGGATCGCACGTCGCGAACGCGGGTTACATGGTGCGCCCGGGAAACTTCGGCAAGGGTATTGGTGCGGCGTTGTGCAAACATTCGCTGGAGATGGCACGCGCGCAGGGCTTTCTTGCCATGCAGTTCAACGCGGTGGTGAGCACAAACGCGCGTGCTGTCGCACTTTGGCAGCGCATGGGATTTGCCATTGTGGGAACTGTTCCGAAAGCGTATTTGCACTCAGCGCTTGGGTACGTAGATATCTACGTCATGCACCGCATTCTTTAGTCGAGCTACCATCAAAAATATGCCGCGAATTCCGCGCGTTCGGCGAGTTGCACTGCGCCCGAGTTTGCGGACTAGCGCACACGCACGCAGTATCAAACGTACGACGTGACTTCCATGCTCCATGCTGGCAACAATGTCATTGCCGCAACGCTTGGCGACGGTTGGTATGCGGGTGGCATTGACCCTCGCGCTCGCTCCTGAAATAGGTCGAATCTTTGCATAGGACGTCTGCGGTTGCTCGCAATTGTGATTTTCCCCCGAAATTGCGTTTGCGAAATGTGTTGGATGGTACGAACTGCGCGATGGAATACGGGGTAGGAGCGAACTACGGCGCATGGTACGCAAGAGCCTTCGAAATGCGCACACGGACTTTCGCAATCGAGGTCACATATGAAGTCAATTTCCGGCCCAAGTGGCAAGCTCGCCGTTGATGACGGTGGCTCTGGCGGATTACCAGTGATTTTCCTCCACTCGTTTGGTGGCAGTGTCGCCCAGTGGAGCCCGCAGCTTCATCATTTGCGGAAATCGCGTCGCGCCGTTGCATTTGATTTGCGCGGACACGGCAAGTCGGACGCGCCCGCTGACAATGACTATTCAATTGAGGCGTTCAGCAATGATGTCGGTGTCGTAGTTGACGCATTGGATATCAAGCGCTTCGTACTTGTTGGACACTCATTGGGTGGGAATGCGGCGATTGCTTATTCGAGCAATCACGCCGATCGCGTTGCCGGTCTCGTCGTTGAAGGTACATCCGGAAAAATGGATGACGCACAGGCAAAGCCCCTGATGGCAACGCTTGATGCCGACTTCGACAAAACAATGGAGCAGATCTGGACGCGACTGCTCAAGGACGCAACGCAATCAACGCGCGACCTTGTGATGAAGGATCGCGCGTTGATGTCGAAGGAAGCGGCGAAGGCGATGATCAAAGCAAATTTCGAATACAATCCGGTTCCGGCAATCACGAAATACTCAGGACCGAAACTTTCGATAAAGACTGCGATGGACGATGTGCCTTTCGCGCTGGACAAACAGGTTTCGGGTTTGCCGGTCAAATCCATCGCAGGAACGAGTCACTGGATTCACCTCGACAAACCCGATGAATTTAACGCTGTATTAGACGAGTTTCTGTCGAAGTTGAAGTAGACAGATGTTTTGGTTGTTCAGGAACGAATGCGCTGCCTTTCGCTTTCGAAGAAGTCAGCGCCTGAAGGTTCGTTGCCGATGTTGTCCTGACTGATGGTGCTTTGAGTGACGGCGCAAACAGTGCGGGAACGACGCCGCCAAATTCGAATGCACCGATGTCGCAGACGCCGACTCGCGGTGCGCCACGTTGATCAGTTGTTGTACACGTCGCCGGGTTACCACCATTGATTGCAAGGCTACCTGCGACCAGCGCATGCGTAAGCGTTGGCCCGCCGTTGTCGGCAAGTGTGGGCGATACCCCTGCAACCGATCCGTTCTTGTCGGTTGCCTGGTTAAACGGGCACGTTGCATCGGGATTCATGTTGTATCCCGTTCCGACAATGGTTCCGGTAGTAATTGTGCTGGCCAGTCCGCAGTTAGCCGCAGTTGTTCCCTTAAGATTGGAAGCAAACAGCGAGTTGGTCGCAGTAATTTGTCCGGCGAAGTTGGCCGCGATGCCACCACCGCCATCGTTTGAATTGTTGGCGATCACGGTAACGTTGTTGAGCATCGCGATTCCAGTGGCGCCGACGCCGCCGCCAATGGCGCCGGTGTTACCGGAAATTGTGGAGCTCCGCACGGTAACGTTGGATGTTGACGCTGCAAAAATTCCGCCCCCGGTTCCTGCCGCAGTGTTCCCGGAAATCGTGGAATTGTCGATAGTGGTAACTGTTCCGAGCGTCATGCCGCCTCCTGCTCCGGCGGTAGCTCTGTTACCGGTAACCGTGACGCGTTGCAATGTGGTAGTGCCAGTACCACCCGATTGAATACCGCCACCCTGTGACTGCGCGGTGTTGTTCGAAATCGTCGTGCCCGTGATGGACAGCACCGAAGCATCTCCCTTCACAATTGCGCCGCCGGTTGCGCCAGTTGTATTCGTACTGATCGATCCGCCCGAGATTGTCAGATTTCCGTTGTCGAACAATCCAATGGCACCACCATCTCCGACCGACGAATTGCCCGTCATCGTCACACCGCTCATGGTGACGGTGTTCGCACCAAGCAACTGCAATGCGCCCCCTTGAATGTCGGCGGTGTTGCCAGTGATCGCCAGATTGCTTAGCGCGAGTGTGTTTGCCCTTGAGAAAATTCCCCCACCCGCCCCCCCAACGGCTTTGTTATCGCGAATGACGCCGCCAGAAATGTTGGCAGTGACGCCGTCATATAGCGCCAATCCGCCACCCGGTGCGTTGCTCTTCACCGTATTGTTGTTCACCGTTACACCCGTCATTGTGACGGTGTTTGTGAATGCGTACAATCCGGCGCCAGCACCCGAGGCCACGTCATTGGTCGCGAGCGATCCATTCGTCATCGTCAACTTGCTTCCGGCCGACGCAAAGATTCCTCCGCCGTTTGCGTTTGTGCCGAGGGTGTGATTGCCGGTGACGTTCACTGTGGTAAGCGTAGTGTTGCCCGAGTTCTGCAGATACATGCCGGCGCCGCCCAACGTTTGCGCAGTGTTGTTGCTGATAGTGCTCGTTGCAAACGCTATTGTACCAGTACCGAACAGAAACACGCCGCCGCCCCGTTGTGATGCAATATTCGCGTTGATCGTCATGCCCGTGGCGGTCACCGTTGCATTACCGCTTTCGAAGCCAGCGCCAAGTGCAGCGCTGTTGTTGGAGATAGCGCTATTTGTCATCGTCAACGTTCCAGCATTGAAATACATGCCACCACCATCGCCAGTGACAGAGTTGTTCGTCACCGTCAGGTTGCTGAGCGTTGCAACGTTCCCGACGCCGAAAATTGAAAGGCCCCCGCCAAACGAACTGGCGCCAGGTGACTGATTGCCGTTAATGGTGACGCCGTCCATCACTACCGTAGCCTGGAATGCTGAAATACCAGCGCCCTGTCCAAGCGCGACAGTGTTCGAGTTAATACGACCACCCGACATGTTGAAGATGGCATTTGCGTCTACATCAATACCGCCGCCACTCGATGTCGATCCCGTGATCTTGTTCGACTCTACTGCGACGCGCAACAATGTTGCCTTGGATGACGCATCGAGCCACAACCCACCACCGAGCGCGTTGCGCGCTTCATTGCCCGTAATATTGACGTCAGTGAGCGAAACGTTGGCGCCAGCAATGATTGCAATTCCACCACCACCGGTGCTAGTCACGCCGTCACCAATTACAATGCCGTTCCGCACCGTCAGCCCGGAAACCGATCCCGTAATCGCCCCCTGAAACGCCAACGCTCGGCGCGGCGTTGCAGTAGCAGCGTTCGCATTGATGGACAGCAAGTCGGGGCCTGGACCAACAATGGCAATTGGTGTGGTAATGACCGGCAACGCACTCGTGAGCGTAATGACGGTTTCGGCGAGCAAGTTCGCGCCACCGGCGCGCACGCCCGATACCGGCGTCACCAACCGAATGGTGTCGAGGTCGGGGGATGCATTCGCAGCGGCGATTGCCTCGCGTATTGAACAGTGCGCAAAGGTACACGATCCGTTATTCACATCATCAAACGTCGCAACGCGCCAATCTTTTCGAATGGTCAGTGTGGCGCTCGCCGACTTCGTTGGGTCGGCCGAACTGGTTGCGGTAACCGTACAGGTTCCCGGTGTTGTGGGTGCAGTGTAGTTCGCGGTAAGTGCCGTTGCTCCAACTGCAACGGTTCCACACGTTGCAGTGTACGTGATCGCTGAGGGCGCAGTGCCCGTTAACGTTGCCGTCAACGTCAGCGGTTCGCCGCGATACAGAGTTTGCGTGGCCGGCGTCAACCCAACACTGACCCCTGCAACCGTGGCTGTAGCCGTTGCGGTCTTGCTCGGATCCGCAACACTCTTGGCCGTAATCGTGTAGGTGCCTGCGGTAGCAGGCGCTGTCCACAATCCGGTTGCGCTAATCGTTCCGGCGGTCGCGGTCCACGTCACGGACGTGTTGGTGCTGTTCGTAACCGTGGCTGTGAATTGTTGTGTGCCCAGCGCCAGAACGTTCGCTGTTCCGGGCGTTACGGCAATTGCAAGTGCGGTTACGGTAATCGTTGCGTTCGCACTCTTCGTTGCATCGGCGCTGCTGGTGGCCGTCACTGTGTACGTGCCGTTCGTGGTCGGCGCGGTGAACGTTCGCGTGTTCCCGGTGCCTGTGAGGGTGCCGCCGGTTGACGTCCACGTCGTCGCCGTGTTGCTCGCGTTGGTCACGGTTGCTGTGAAATCCTGCGTTGCTCCCCCATTCAAGGTCGCGGCGGTTGGAGAAATTGCGATGGCCACTGCCGCTGGTGGCGCGGTCGTATCACTTCCACCGCAGGCAGCAAGCGCAAATACGCCCGCCACAAGAAAAGTTGCGGACCTGCTAACGCGAAACGGGGACGGGAGAGACATTGCTTGCTCCGTGAATTGATCGATTGGTGCCGCGCACAGTTCTCGCACAGGCTGCTGAGCGGCGGGGTTGCGAGCGCGGGCTGCACTACAGGCGTAGACCGTCACAAAACCGGATCATTCTTTTAACGGATAGTACGGCTCAGGCGGATCGACCGGAACTATCAGATCAACCGGATCAACCGGATCAACCGGATCAACCGGATCAACCGGATCAACCGGATCA
>JBDUAX010000293.1:0-5947 GCA_040004455.1 Gemmatimonadaceae bacterium | reverse complement strand
CGAGAGCAAACCCTTGTCGATCGAATGGCAGGTCAGTGAGCATGCGGCGAAGCCGACCTGGTCGGTTTTCGTATGAGCGCTCAACCCAATCCATAGCAGATTGATATTCGCCGAGCATTGCGAACCCCATGACGATGCGATCAGCGAGCGTGCGTGTCGTGAAGTACTCAGCGAATGCATCAATGGATTCGCTTTGCTTGAGATGGCCATCGAGTTCACGGCGCACGTCGCGCCTCAGTGCTTCAGTCGCTCCCAACTCCGTGCTTTCAGTCGTTAGCAGACTGGCGCGCTCGCGTTGCCCGGCAACACCCAAGCGCGACGCGCGCATTTCAATGGCAAGGTCCATCTCACCCAGGCGAACTCGCGCAATTTCGAGTCGCTCTTGCGCTGGCCCAAAGTTGGGTGTTGTGGCAATTGCCTGGCGCAGGGCATCGACGGCTTCTGCGTTTCGACCAGCCGAAAGCAAGGCGTCGCCAAGACAATTCCAAAGGACCGCAACTTCCGGCGCCCGAACTGTTGCCGACTGAGCGACTCTTACGGCTTCGTCAATCCGCCCGAGAATTTTATAGACGATGCTCTGTATTCGGAGTGCCTCGGTATCATTCGGGTCAAGCTCCAGCGAACGTTCAATGTGTCGCGCAGTCGCATGAAAGTCGTCGTCAAAGTAGAGCGCGACTTTTGCCAGGGAGCAGTGCACCTCAGCGCATTGGTCGTCGGCCGCAAGCGCGGAAAAAATCAACTCACGCCCACGAGTGAACGCTTCATCTCTCGGCATTAATCCGCTAACGCCCATGACGTAGTGCCAATTACCAAATGAGCAGAGGGCGCGCGCGTTTTTCGGATCGAGTTCCAGCGCGCGCTTGAAGTATATGGCGGAGACTTCCAGATGGTGTTTCGCTGCACCGCCACTTGAGCCAAATCGAAACGACTTACGTCCCTCTGCGACGAGGTGATCTGCTTCGGAAATCGAAGCGGTTAAAAGTCTCGTACCTGAAGGCGTTGAGCGTGTGAGCGGCTTCGACACTTCCGTTTGAGGGCGCTTGCCGCCGGCGCGAATTTTTTGTGTAACATTTTCAACTACCTTGTCTTCCAACGCAAAAATGTCGTCGAATGAACCGTCGATCTGTTCTGCCCACGTGACTTCGCCGTTGGTGGAGACTGCTCGCAACGCAATTCGCAATCGCGCACCAGACCGACGTACCGATCCAGTTAGGGTAACACCAGTTGATGCAACCGAACTCGCAGCTATTGCCTGAGTGAGCACGCGAATGCCGAGTGATTCGCTGAGTGAGGCCGACAAAGCATGACCGATTGCGGCGGCGACGGTTTCACACTCACTGTCTGCCGATGTAATTTCTCCAAGTGTCACCGTTCCCTCATTCGGTGATGGCGACGACAAAGCAATAGTTTCACGCGCGACGACCGCAGAACTCGCTTGCGACGCCGTTCGCAATGCGCGCGCCACATCACCCGCGTTCGCGGGACGATCGGCCGGATCCTTAGCGAGCAACTGCATGACTATTTCGGCAAGAGCGCTTGATACGCGCACGTCGTGTTCGTGAAGCGAACGAGGCACGGCGGTAAAGTGTTGCGCGATCACTGCCATCGCCGTCGGCGCAACGAAGGGAGGCGATCCGGTAAGCAATTCGTACAAGACGCAACCCAGCCCATACAAATCCGATCGCCCGTCAATGCGCAGTTCGCCGCCGGCCTGTTCGGGGCTCATGTACGACACGGTGCCGAGCACCAATCCGCTGGTAGTAAGCTGCGCGCCACCAGCAGTACTCTCGCCAATTAACCGGGCAATTCCGAAATCGGTGAGAATAGCGCGTCCACCGATCGCAAAAATATTTTCCGGTTTCACATCACGATGCACAATTCCGAAGCCGTGTGCATAAGCAAGCGCTTCGGCAACGTCCGCTCCGAGCGCCGCCACGTCTTCCATGGTGAATCGACGTTCGCGTGTAAGTCGGGCACGCAATGTCTCGCCTGCAACAAACGGCATCACATAGTACAAGCGATCATCACTCACGCCAGAATCGAACAACGCAACGATGCCAGGATGCACCAATTTCGCCATCACCGAGATTTCGCGCTGAAAGCGATCGGCGCCGACGGCCGAAGTCACGTCGGCCGACAACACCTTGATGGCCACAAAGCGATCGAGATGTCGATCATGCGCGCGATAAACAACGGCCATGCCACCGCGTCCAATCTCACGATCGAGCTGAAACCGATCAGGAAGTTTTATGGCTCGCGGGAGGTTCATCGAATGCTGATGTTTGAAAGTTCGGCGCATCGCGGTTCGAGGCGTCGCAGTTCAGGGTGTGGCACTTCGATGCTACCTCGACATGGCAATCTCGCTGTGGGCCGAGCACGCCGCCACTCTGTTTACCACGGGGAATGAGGGCTGAGCCGCGCCGCAATCAGGTCGAATCGCTTTTGTTTGGGTGCGAGAATCCGAACAGCTTCATCTTCGTTTATCCTATTGATATTCTATACGTAATTGGAGCATCCTGTCGCCTCCTCATTCGAACGTTTTTGCCAGATCACGTGTCTCACACAGAGATACTATAGGAGCAATCCATGACACAGGCCCAGACCAATCTGCTCCAGGGCACGCTCGATCTACTCATTTTGAAGACGCTGACGCTCGACAAAATGCACGGTCTGGGCATCTCGCGACGCATTGAGCAAATAACTCACGGCGCTTTTCAGGTGAAGCCCGGATCACTCTTTCCGGCGCTGTATCGAATGGAGGAAGCGGGATGGATTGAATCAACGTGGGGCGCGTCGGAGAAAGGCCGGCGTGCGAAGTATTACGAGCTCACCAAGGCTGGGCGGAAGCAACTGGGTGTTGAGGCGGACCAATGGTCGCGCATCACGCTCGCGATGCAGCTCGCCTTACTCGCGACTTGAGAGAAAACATATGACGGCCCTGAATCGCTTCATCAGTTTTTGTCGCAACGTGTTCAACCGCAAGCAGGGTGACGCCGATCTCTCCGAAGAACTGCGCGAGTACGAACGTCTCCTCACTGACGAGAACATTCGCGCGGGAATGAGCGAGACCGATGCGCGTCGTTCCGCGCTCATTTCAATTGGCGGCGTGGAGCTCGTAAAGGAAAACGTGCGAGCCGTTCGGAGCGGTGCCTGGATTGAAGGATTGATGCAGGATTTGCGTTACGGATTTCGGTCGCTCATTCGCGTACCAGTGTTCACCACGACCGCCGTTATTGCGCTCGCGCTGGGCATCGGTGCAAGTACGGCCATCTTCAGTGTGGTGAACGGCGTGTTGCTCAAACCACTGCCGTATCGCGAACCGGAAAGAATCGTAACGCTTCTGCACGAAGGGAGTCATCCGGTCGCTCCAGCGAATTTTCTTGATTGGCGAGCCAGTTCAAAATCGTTTGTGGACATGGCGGCGGCCGAATTGTGGTCGCCGAATATTTCTGGCGCGGGCAATGCGGAACGCGTACTTGGCTTGCACGTAACACCAAACATGATTCCAATGCTGGGCGTTGCTCCCATACTCGGCCACATGTTTGGGCCGGAGACAGGCCAAGTTGGTCGCGATCGTGAAGTCGTCATTGGATTTGATATCTGGCAACGTCGCTTTGGCGGGGATTCCACAATTATTGGGCGAACCGTTCTGCTCAACGGCAATGGCTTCAAAATTGTTGGAGTCATGCCACGTACCTTTGCATTCGCGCCATTCTGGGCCGTTGGTGCGCAACTTTGGGCGCCCATTGCATTCGGTGATCGAGCCTTGAGCAGAAATGGAAACAGTCTGAGAATCTTCGCACGATTAGCGCCGCATGCAACGCTTGAGCAAGCGCAACTGGAAATCAATGCCGTTACTTCGCGGTTGGAAATACTGTACCCGCGCACAAATCGCAACGTGATTGTCACTCCGCTCATGGAGCAGGCAACGCGCGGCATGCAACGTCCGCTCATTGTATTGCTGGTTGCGGTTTGCTTTCTGTTAGTCGCCGCATGCGCGAACGTCGCGCACATGATGCTGGCACGAAGTTCATCAAGGCAACGCGAAATGGCTGTGCGCACTGCCCTTGGTGCTTCGCGGGGCAAGTTGACGCGGCAACTCCTTTGCGAAAGCCTCATACTTTCAACGACCGGCGGATTGCTCGGTCTCGTCATTGCAATTGTCGGCACGCGCACTCTCGTTGCGTTGGGAAGCGCTGCCATTCCCCGAGTACAAGACGTGCATTTCGATTTGCGCGTCCTGGCCGTGACGTCGTTCATTTCAATTGCGACCGGTGTGCTGTTTGGACTGGCACCGGCGCGTAATGCAATTCGTACGGACTTGGTGTCGTCTCTCAAAGACGGCGGCCGGTCGGAAAATGGCGGCAGCGCAAATATGGGCTTTCGTCACGTGCTCGTTGCATCGCAGTTCGCAATCGCGCTAACGCTGTTGATTGGTGCAGGGCTTATGATGCGCACGCTCGCGGCGATGCACAACATCAACCCCGGCTTCAGCCCCCGTGGAGTATTGTCGGCTATTGTATCGGCAACTGGGACTGCAGCCGACACTGCAGGCCGTCGTGAGCAGTTCTTCACGCAGACGGTAAATCGAATTGCGTCACTTCCCGGCGTGCGATCAGTAAGCGCAATTAATCATTTGCCAATTGCGGGCGATGTTTGGGGGCAGTCGGTGTCAATTGAAGGCCAGGCTGAACTCGCGGCCGACAAACGCAATCGTGCAACTTATCGCGTGGTGCTGCCGGCCTACTTCAAGACAATGGGAATACCGTTGTTGAAGGGTCGCGACATCACGAATGCAGATCGAGTCGGCAGCCACCTGGTTGTAATTGTGAACGCGCGGTTTGCAGAGCATTTCTGGCCAAACGAAAGCGCTGTAGGAAAACGATTCATGCTCGGTGACATCCGAACAACCGTTCCTGAATGGATGACGGTGGTCGGTGTATCGAAGAACACCGTCATCAGCGGTTGGACTGATGCACCCGATGACGAGATTTACGTCCCGTATCTACAGTCAAAAGACTACCTCGGCACGGGCGGATCGCATTTCGCGTTTCTGACATTCGTAATCAAGACCGATGGCGATGCCACATTGATCGCGCCTTCCCTACGTGCGACGGTGACGGAGATCAATCCGTCAGCACCGGTGTCCGATGTGCAGTCACTCGATAGCGTTGTTGAAGGCGCAACGGCCGATCGCAAATTCTATCTCGTGTTGCTGAGTGCGTTTGCGATTGCAGCACTGGTGCTGGCCGGGGTCGGCATTTACGGAGTGATGAGCCACGCAGTGGCGCGTCGCATGCACGAGATGGGAGTGCGCATTGCGCTCGGCGCGAGCAGCAGCAACGTATTGCGACTCGTAGTTGGCCGGGGAATGCTCGTTGTAGTTTCGGGTGCAGCGTTAGGCGTCGCAGGCGCATTGGCGCTCACGAAACTCATGGACACATTGCTGTATGGAGTGAAGGCTACGGACCCAGTCACGTTTGGAAGCGTGACGGCTTTCCTGCTTGTTGTCGCGCTTGTGGCTTGCTGGATACCGGCCCGTCGCGCCACGCGCATCGACCCACTCACGGCATTGCGTGGGGATTAGCGGGACTAGCGGGACTAACCTTCCTTGCGATCCTTCAGCTGATACAGGAGGTCGTCTTCAACGCGATACAGCAACGGCACAATAAAAATTCCGGGATACAAGCCGCGCAGACGCTCGGCCTCGCCCATGACGAAATCGATTTCATCGGTAATGCCGAACTTCGGTAC
Organism: Gemmatimonadaceae bacterium; assembly: GCA_040004455.1. GTDB lineage: Bacteria > Gemmatimonadota > Gemmatimonadetes > Gemmatimonadales > Gemmatimonadaceae > Gemmatimonas. The sequence goes on along the minus strand of JBDUAX010000293.1, from coordinate 193 downwards.
ACTTTCTGCATAATGCTTCTCGGCGCGCGCTGAATCCCAACCGGCGTGCTCAATGAGACCGCTCACGAATTCATCGTGCAACGACGCCACGCGGGCCATGAAGCAGTCGGTGTGCGCGATGAGCACGATCGTGCGCACGCCGCCGACCGCGATCGCGTACGAGATGCGGAACTCGTTGTCGCGCATGTTCGCG
>JBDUAX010000292.1:0-5957 GCA_040004455.1 Gemmatimonadaceae bacterium | reverse complement strand
AAGCTGGTTACGGCGCGCAACGTCAACGGCGCTTCTGTACCGTCACGCGACGGCGCCATGAACGCACTCATGGAACGGAACGCTCAATGCGAGTAATAAGAATTCCTTCGCCACCCAACGCGCGTAGCTGCGACACGGTGCGGTAAACTGCCGCGGCCGCGACCACCGCATGCACGGCTACAAAATCGCTGCCGTTTGCAATTTCGATAATCGTCGGACCGTTCAAACCAGGCAGCACTTCGCGCACCTTGTTCAATGCCGAGCGCGGAACGTTCGCCATCAAATAGCGTTGGCCGCGCGCGCGAATGACGGCGCCCAGTGCGGTGACGAGATCGTCGAGTTCCTGCATTCTGTGGGGATCGCCGCCGCGTGGACCCTGAGGTGCTGTCACCAGGTGCGCAGTCGATACAAGAACCGTCTCCACTTCGTGCAAGCCATTCATGCGAAGTGTCGATCCCGTCGATGTGATGTCGAGAATGACATCAGCGATACCCAAATGCGGCGCAATTTCTGCGGCACCAGATATCGGAACTATCGTCGCCGGAATATCACGATCGGCGAAGAATTTCCTGGCGATACGAGGAAACACCGTTGCAACGCGCACCGGCTCAGCGCCCTCTCGCATCTGTCCGATTTGCGTGACACTGTGATTGTCACGCGCGGCAATCACCAGTCGACACTTGCCGAAGCCAAGGTCGAGATGGGAAACGAGCGCACGCTCGGATTCCGTAATGAGGTCCCAACCGGTTACGCCGACGTCAGCGGCTCCGTCCGCGACGAACTCGGGGATATCCTGCGCTCGTACGAAAAGCGCCTCGAATTCCCCGCCGAGTGAAGCTGTGAGCGCGCGATCGCCCGAAGAGCGGACCTCGAGTCCCGCATCGTTGAACAGCGCCCGAGTCTCTTCGCTGAGTCGGCCCTTGTTTGGTAGTGCGATTTTCAGCATATCACGTTGAAAGCAAAGGAGTTAATCGCCAAAAACTACTCGGAGAAAAACAAAAAAGCCCGTCCAGATGGACGGGCCGGGTGCAGTGGAAGTGACCTTGGAGGCGCTATCGCTCGACGCTTTCCATCACAACACACTGGCCCCCGACCCGATGGCCGTGGCTATGGTGCGAATGATGATGATGGCTCGAGGAACGCTGCATAGAAGGTGAGGGTAGTTGGGCAACAGGTCATCAGTCAAGTCAGGAGGGCGAATTAATGCGCAATTTGCATCAAGCGTACTTTGTGAATAAATTCACGAGGCTTGTAGGCGCCCGTTTGGACCAACCACAAGCCTTTTAAACACTTACAAAAAGCACGCGGTAAACGCGGCAAAACTCGATCGGCTTGGAGGCCATTCGAACATGCGGTTTCTTGGATTGGCAGTGGTAGCGAGCGCGGTGCTGGCGCTTGGTGCATGCAGCAAGGGTACGGATCACACGAACGATTCAGCGAACGCGGCAAACGCGGCAGCGACCCCGGCACCAGCCGCCGCGGGCGCCATGGCGGCAGGCACGATGAAGCCGATCACCGGCACCACGCACGAAGTCAAAATGATTGGTGACGAGAAAGGCTACCGCTTCGAACCAGCGGAAACCACAATCAAGGCTGGCGATGGCGTGAAGTTCATCATGGTCACCGGTGGCCCGCACAACGTCGCATTCGAGGAGGTTAACCTCAATCCGATCGCCAAAGGACAGTTGATCGCAAACATGGGTCCCGATGTGGTCTCCGAATTGTCCAGCAAGTATATGCAGACGGCTAACGAGGAGTACACGATCTCCTTCGCCGGCGTCCCAGCCGGCACGTACGACTTCGTGTGCACCCCGCACATTGCCTTTAACATGAAGGGCAAAATCATCGTTCAGTAATCTGCGGCACGCATTGCCGCTGGTCGCAAAAGAAAAATTTTCATCGCGGGGGTTGGCGCAAAGCGCTGGCCCCCGCGTTTGTTTTGATGGACGATGATTGCGCCAGAACCCGCAGTATTCGATCGGTACACCGCTTCCGCACATCGCACGGTGTGGATGGCCGCACGCGCGCGAAACGCCGCGAAGCGCGGCGTGCTGATTGCAGCAGTTGGAATGTTGGCCGTGGCCGCAACCGTGCTTGCGCTCATTCTGGTTCCCCTCGAAGTCGACCGTGCAGTTCATGCGCGTCTGGCGGCGCTGCCGCCCCTCGCCGACACCGTCGTTCTCGAGGCCGCCGCCGACACCGCACGAGCTCACCAGAAAACTGCCGATTCAACGCTACGGTCATTGCAGTATGCATCGGCCGACAGCGTAGTCAGCGTGACGAGTTCTGCTTCTTCCAACAACTCGAGTAACATCGCTCCGCGCGTTATCGACGCACGACGAGAACTCGGCCTTCGAATTTCGCGCGCTCGCACTGTTCCATTAGTTGATAGTTACCGCGCCATTGGCGAATCGGACTTTCTGCGCGAAGACTCACGAGTCCGGGCACTGCTCGACTCACTGAATGAATGGAATAGACAGCGTGATGCGTATGCGGCGGTTGGTGGTGGAGCCGATGCGCGATACGTGGCGATGACCGGGCGTCTCACGTCGACTGGGCAACAGTTGATTGCAATTGCGGAACAACGCCTCGCAACTACCGCATCGAAGCCAGACACGACGAGAATATTGACGGATACCACTTCTCTCGCGCCTCGCCTTTCATTCAATGTGGATAGTGTCGCCGAACGCGTCGCGACAACTTCGCTGGACAGCGCCAACGCGCGCATTGTTGCAGCTGATCAGTCATTGGCGAACGCGCGCAAGGCAAATTCAGCAGCAATCGCCGATCGCGCTCGCACCGAAGCGCAATCGACGGTAATCGTTCCGGTTGTTGCAATGTTGTTGGCAGCGCTCGCACTAGGTCTGGCCGTTGGGTACGGCGTCGCGCTGGCGCTCGAAGTCAAGCAACCGCGCATTGCCGATGCTGCAGAAGTTGAGCGTCTCACGAACGCACGCGTAATTGTGCACTCCACGGCGTCCCGTGCCGAGGTTCAAGCGCGACGTCGTCGACAGGCTGATGAAGCACTGTTCCCGGTTATCGACACAGTCAGCGAAGCCTATCAATTGCTGCATGTCACGTTGACGGGTTTTGGCGACACAGCGCACGCTGTTCGGGTTATTGGCGACACTGGAATTCTTTCGGCGACGGTCGGAATCAATTTGGCCGCAGCCGCAGCAAGAGAAGCGCGTGCTACACTCTTGATTGACGCTGACTCGGACGAACGCCTGGCGACAAAATTGCTTCATATCGCTACGAAAAAAGGTGTGGCGGAATCCACCGCAACACCAAGTGAGCTGCGTTCGCGAATAGTGAGAACAAAGGTCGGTCGGGATCAATACATCGACACGTTGTTTGCCGGTCGGCCCAAAAAGGCAACCACCAGTGACGAGTCAGTGAACCGAGAGCAGCAGAACGCACTGCACGATGAATTGCAATCACTCGCACGTGAACACGACCTCACCGTAATTCTGGCATCACGCGGAAGCGATTCGAACGTCGGGTTGCTGCCATCGGCCAACGACGCAATTCTCTGTGTGCGGCTGGGCGCGACGAAACTCAATTGGCTGCTGCAATCGGCAATTCAATTGCGAAACAGCAACCTGCGACTGCGGGCGGTGTTGTTGTGGGCCGCGACTTCACCTGTTCTCGAATAAAATCGTCATGCATCGAACAATTCGTGGCCCTGCGTGCGATGTGGTCTGATTCGCTCCTCGCTTTCGAACGTGGACACCTGATTCGCCTGGGAATCTGGGCGGGGCTCAGTGTCATGATTGGCGCGGCTTTGTGGTTGTTTCTTTCAGCACGGCGCGTCAATGCACCATTCATCAGGAATTTCGCAATTCAGATGTTTGCGTGGGGTTGCATTGACCTCGCAATTACGACGTGGGGCTGGCAAGGATTGGCGCTGCGTGACTATACGAGCGCAATGAACATGCAGCACTTTCTCTGGCTGAACCTTGGGTTGGATGTTGGCTACGTGATGGTAGGTGCAACGCTCGCCGCAACGGGCTGGATAATAGGGAAACGACTGGGCGCACTCGGCGCGGGCATCGGCGTAATTGTTCAAGGATTGGTGCTGTTCGTCCTCGACTTACGACTGCTCACTATCATTGGTTCTTCGCAATAGCCTTCGACTTACTCTTTCAGACTGCGAATTCGTATGGAACCCGTTATTCCAGACTTGCGTAACAAGCGCAAAGCCGAAGCGTACGCACAGTTGCGCGACCTGCAGACGCTGTTGCTCGAGGGAAGTGATGATGTCATTGCTGCAATGGCGACTACGAGCGCGCTGTTGCATCATGCGTTTCAGCATTTGTGGACCGGCTTTTATCGGGTGGTGGAACCGAAGCGTTTGCTGCGAGTGGGCCCGTATCAGGGTTCGCTCGGGTGTCTCGACATCGTGTTTGGTCGTGGCGTGTGCGGAACCGCGGCTGCGGAACGCCGATCGATAGTTGTGGCTGATGTTCATTCGTTTCCAGGGCACATCACATGCGATGCGCGTTCGCAAAGTGAAATTGTCGTGCCGGTATTCGATGCCGACAACGAGTTGCTGGCCGTCCTCGACATCGATTCCGCGGTGCCGAACGGGTTTACCGACGACGATCGCATTGGCCTGGAAGCGCTGGTGGCCTGGTTCCGCCGCGCGCCGTATGTTCCGACTTCCGCCTGAATCACCTTTGAGGACGTCATGCCTGTGATCGGCTATTCCGACCGTATCAATCATGCATTTGGCTTTGCTGCAAAGCATCACGACCAACAGGTGCGAAAAGGAACGCGGCTGCCCTATCTCACGCATCCTGCCAACGTCGCGGTCATTCTCACTCGCTATGGTCGCGACGAAGAAACCGTAGTGGCCGGAATTCTCCACGACGTTATTGAAGGTTGCGTGCGCGAGGGATGGTCCCTTGAAAAACTGGAGGAGCGAATTGGCAGCAAGTTCGGAAATAGTGTGCTCAACACTGCGCTCTCGGTCGCGGAACGGCGAGTTGACGATGATGGAGTTGAACTGTCAATCGACGAGCGCCAAACCGATTGTCTTGCCCGGCTCGCACTCGCCACCGAAGACGCACTGTGGGTTTCGGCTGCGCACAATTTGCACAATGTGAATTCAGTGCTATCCGATTTGCGCCGCACGTCGTTTCCAGAAACAGTTTGGGGGCGCTTTGCAGCCGGTCGCGAAGGAACCGTTCGTCGCTATGTGGATTTCGCGAATCGCTTGGCAGAAATCGGTTTTCGCGGCGCCATTGTCGATGAACTGCGCGCAGCAGCGCACGATCTGCAGGCACTTGGCAACAACTGACTTCGGTTATCAGTTGCTCGCGTAAGTGCGCGTGACGTAACTATTCAACAGCTCCAGAAACTCCGGCACAATACGATCGCCTTTAAGCGTCGTGAACAACTGTCCATCGACGTAAACGGGTGCTTTGGGTTCTTCAAATGTGCCGGGTAGTGAAATGCCAATGTTTGCATGCTTCGATTCCCCTGGGCCATTCACTACGCATCCCATCACCGCAACTTTCATTTCGACAACGCCGGGATGTTGCTCGCGCCACACCGGCATTTGCTCGCGCAAATAGCCTTGGATGTCTTCGGCCATGTGCTGAAAGAATGTGCTGGTGGTGCGACCGCATCCGGGGCACGCCGTTACTTGCGGCGCGAAGCTGCGCATGCCGAGTGATTGGAGTACCTGCTGCGAGATGAAGACTTCCTCGCGGCGATCGCCGTTTGGTTTGGGTGTTAACGAAACACGAATGGTGTCGCCGATTCCTTCCGCCAGCAGAATTGAGAGTGCGGCCGTGCTCGCAATAACACCCTTGTTGCCCATTCCTGCTTCTGTCAAACCAAGATGCAGAGCGTAATCACAACGTGTGGCGAGGCGGCGGTAACATTCGACAAGATCGGGTACGACGGAAATCTTCGCGCTGATGATGATGCGATCATGCGGTAAACCAACT
>JBDUAX010000291.1:0-5972 GCA_040004455.1 Gemmatimonadaceae bacterium | reverse complement strand
CACGAATCGAAGTGCGCACCGATCATCACGACGTCGTCTGTCAACGCCGGATCGGTTCCTGGAATTTCTCCGACGATGTTGAACGAGCCGGTGTTTTGCGGATAGAACTTGTTCACCATGTTGAGTTCGAGTAGCACGGGCACGTTCTTTTCGACCATGCGCGCAATGCGTCCGTAACTCTCGAGCCCGACGTGAACGGTCGCAACACGCGCGACGCCATTGGCGCGCGACGCACCGTTATTCGTGCCAATGTCTCCACCAACATGCGACGCATCGGCGAGCATGATTGCGGCCACACCTTGCGCGTCCAACCAGCGAAGTACCGATGTGTCGGCGACGCTGAAACCCCCGCGTCCTCCGCGTCCACCGGCGGCCACTGCTGCCGCTTCACGTTGCGTTTGCGCTACGCAAATGGGGGATTGATTGGCAGGTGCAGCCGCACCACGACCACCGCCGGGAAATCCGCCGCGTCCACCACCAGCATCGGGTGGCAACACAGCGTTTGCCATCACGGTCAACGCCGAATCAGATAGACGATTCGCGGTTGGTGCAAACGCGGCGACGGTGCGCAAACTCGCTGGTGTTGTCATGACAAACGCGTTCTTCAACTTGCCCGCGTATTTCGCTTTCAATTCATCCGAGCAACCAGCCGTAACCATCATGGCTGGGCCGCTCACAACGCCTTTCGTACTCCCCGACCACGCTTGCGGAACGGCCTGCACAATAAACGGCACAGGTGTCGATGCATTCATCGCGAACTTTTCGTTTTCCCAGCCGAGTCCAACGGGGGTGTCCCACTTTTCTTCGTGCACGTTGGAAAGACCCCACGACTTCATCTGCGACATGGTCCAATCGCGCGCTTTCATGATGTTTGGTGACCAGGTCAAGCGAGGACCATACACATCCGAAAGCCAACTCATCGTCTCCATGACCTTCGAGTTGTTCATCGCTTCCGCTTTGATGCGCTCAATGGTGGCGGCGTCGACCTTTTCCTGTGCGGCGAGGGGCGTTGCAAGTGCGAACGTGCCGAGGCCAGCGAAAAGCATTCGGCGCGTCAGGTGATCGAATTTCGAATTGTTTGGACGAGGCAGCATAGCAGCGCTCCAGAACGGTGGGGGAATGCAGACAAGAGTGTCGAACAACGCGTCCCAGCGCAAACTTCCCATCTCAATTTCCGGCGGGCCTTTAGCCGACGGCCCCGACCAGTCCTACTCACTGCGACTGCGACTGCGACTGCACCGACTCCGCCGATCAGGCAATCCGTAGGTCATGCGTGCGTACGAGGCGTTGTTGCAATCATTGTAACAGTTCCTCTCGACTTGTTCGACAGCTCAATTAGGAGACGCTTCGTCTCGTAATGGTCTGGCCATAAATCACGATTCTGCGGCCGTCAGAAAGGATCTTAACCGTGCCCTAATCCGTTCGTCCAACCAATAACGCCACGCTTCGAACCCGGAACGCGTAATATTCAAGAAGCGCCCAATTCGCATTTTCATTCCTCGAGCCTCTGCCATGTTCGAAAACCTGAGTATCGGCCACCTGGCCGTCGTGCTGGTCATCGTGTTGTTACTGTTTGGCGCCAAGCGCATTCCTGAAATCGCCGGTTCGTTTGGCAAAGGCATCAAGGAATTCAAGAATACCATGAGCGACACGGCCAATAGCGTGACCAGCAGTGATTCACCGCGCGACGTTCCACGCGAAGTGCCGCGCTACTCAAATGACAACGCGTCGCTGAAGGTGGGCGACAATGCGCAAACGCAGGCCGAGCAGAATGCGGAACGCGAGCCCAAGAGACTGGTTCGATAAGCGGTAGAGTTGCCTGGCGAAGATTTCGCCGGGCCTTAGAAGCAGGAACTGTACCGTGACGTACTGCCACAATGATGTTGGCAATTCCGCGAGCTTAATAGCCTGCGGCGAGGTCCACCTGGTTCAACAGTTCGTCGCCGCCTTGAACACGCCGCAAGTTCTCACTGAACAACGCGGAGACCTCATCCCAATGCGACTCGCGAAATCCTGAACTGTGCGGTGTAAGCACCACGTTCGGCAATTCCCAGAGTCCGTCCGTTGCATCCAGCGGTTCGTGCTCGAACACGTCGAGCACAGCGCCTCGCAGTTGTCCGTTGCCGAGTGCTTCGCGCATCGCCGCGTCATCCACAATTCCGGCGCGTGCAACGTTTACCAATAGCGCTCCGCGATTGAGCAACGCGATTTGCTCCGCGCCAATCATGCGGTGCGTTGAGCCAACACCTGGCGCCGACAACACCAGCATGTCGCAACCAACGAGTGCCTTGTTCAAATCGTTCGGTCCGAACACGGCGTCGACAAACGGCAGCTTTGGTAACTGAGGTGAACGCCGCACTCCCGTAACGTGCACGCCGAACGCTGCGGCGCGCTTTGCAATTTCGACGCCAATTGTTCCCAGCCCGACAATGGTCATGTGTTGCTTGTTGATCAACCACGGCCAATCGGCAGTGAGATCGTTTTGAATCCATTGTTTTTCAGTTTGTGCTTTGAGTGTGCGATTGAACTTTCGCGAGAGCATCAGAATGCCGCCCATCACGTGTTCCGCAATGGGAATCGCTTGTACGCCCTTGGAATTGGTGACGACGATGCCGCGCTCGGCCAGCGCCGCCAACGGCAACAGACCTTCAACTGCGGCCGCTGGTGAGTGCACCCATTTGAGTTTCGAAGCTGACGCCACCATCTCCGCGGTCAATCGTGCAGCGAAGCACGCATCGACATCAACAATCAGACGCGCGGCCTCGTCGAGGTTCATGGCGCGCACGAACTCAACATTCGGAAACGCCGCGTAAAGCGCAGTCGCGTGCGTGTCGGGAATTGACCAGGCCTTTACCGGCCATTGAACAAAGATCAGAATTTTCATGCGGGCAATCTAACGTCGTCGGAATCAAGTTTATGCCCTTGAGGCTCCGCGGCCGCCAACATTCGCCGAACCAGCCTTCACGTGCGGAAATTTGCGGCGAAGGCAATTAACGAGTAGGCTTTCGGCAATCTCTCAGCAAATTCGACCGACTGGCTTAGGGAAGCGATACGGGGCGCGGGACTGATAGCTCGGTTGTCGCAATAGTTCAATTCCACATGTGAGGCCACGTGTTCACACGTTTGGTTCGCCCAGTAGCACTTCCGATTTTCGCATTTGCGAGCGTCGCGCTCACCGACGCTGCGCATGGACAGTCAATAAACGCTGTCGATCGCGCCACGGTTCCGCTCTCAGTCGAAACCAATCGCCCGTACATCGACATCACGCTCAAGCGCGCCGACGGCAGCGAACGAAAAGCGCACTTCCTGCTCGACACTGGTGGAGGCGGATTTCTGCTCACCGAACCGCTCGCGCGCGACCTCGGCCTGAAATGGGGCGAGACCATGCGTGAAGAAGGGAGCGAAATGGCGATGGTAAAAACGCTTCCAATTGTTCGCATTGGAGATTTTCCAATCGAACTCAATCCGCAACGAGTCATAGTGATGATTGGCGTTGACAACATTTTATCAGCCAAAGCGGTTGACCGGGGCCATGCGGAGGGAATGTTTCCCGGACATCTGTTGTCGAAGTATCACGTCATATTCGACTATCCTGGTGCAACATTTACAATTGCAAAACCAGGTGTGCTGACGCCACGCGGCACGGTTTTTCCAATGCCAGTTGGCAAACCGTCCGGTTTTCCGCGCACCGAGATTGTTGTTGATGGAAAAACGTACGGCATGCTGCTCGATACTGGCGCGTCGTTCACGATGGTGTCGGACGTTCTGTTGAAATCATGGGGCGATTCGCACAAGGAATGGGATCGGCACCCCGGCGCATTCGGCGAAGCAACAACATTGGGCGGTCAAACAATCGAGACAATGTTTGTTCCGGCTGCCACTTGGGCGTCATTCAAAATCGTGCCGTTCGGTGTCACGTCGCAGCGCACGGGTACATTCGAACAATACATGTCGCAAATGATGGCTGCGCCAATTGTCGGTTCACTCGCTGGAAACGTTCTCAAACACTATCGCGTGGAACTCGACTACGCGAATCAAAAGTTGTACGTATCAGAAAAATAGCTTCACATTTGTATAGTTGCGCAAAAACGGTCATTGCACGATCGGAGCAATCCGCGTCTGCTGGCCAATCCGCGTCTCGCTTTTGCAGTAGCTCTTCGCCGATTCTGCTACGGCGTTATTGCGCGCTCCGCCTCCCGCTTGATATGCTCCAACACCCGCGCGTGAATTTTGCTGATCAACTTGTCGCCAAACACTGACCAATATCCCTCGGGATAAAGCTTCATCTCATACCACGTACTTCCCTCCAACCGCGTCATACCATTCGCGAGCGACACCAAACGAAACTCACCGCGGCGCGACGCAAAATATCCGTCAAGATGCGGCGGCGTGATATTCGCAAACGGGCTCCACTCCATAAGCGGCGGCGGTGACGAGGCAACATCGAACGACAATCTGCGCCCCGGTTCCCAGCGAGTAATCGGTTCGACAAACGGACCAGTGGAAAACACGCAATAGCGAACCGCGCCAACACCCGATCCACGAATTTCAGCGCGCTTGGGATACGCAATGCCCACGCGAAACACGAGGTCCGTTGGGTCATCAAGCGGCGGAAACGCAATGACGTTGTTCCACACGACATCCGAACTGGCGTTGATCACGATAGACGAACGCACTTCGCGAATGTTCGTTTTGTCGAGCGGGCGATTCGCGTCAACTACCGCCGACATTGGCAGCATCATCAACGCCACCATCGAACTGCGCGTTAGCCGGTTGTCATAGAGGGCAACCTTGCGGCCAAGCAACGCACCCATTGCGCCCAGCACAAGCGCCAGTGGGGCCGCCATTATCAAACAGATTGCGCCTTCGACAGCGGTGAGCATTGCAATACCGGCCACACACAGAATGGTCATCGCCACCACTTGCAGTGACTCTCTTGCGCTTGCAGGATAGCGACGATTGAAGAGAAAAGACGTCGCGGCACCCATCACAAATGGTGTGCCAATGAACAGCGACGTTCCGTACAGCCTGAGTGCGTACACGCTGAGCCCCAACATACCAACGCCAATGCCGATGCCTGCTGCCATCGCCAGCAACGCACCTGGCAAACGCATTTCGTATGGGCGCGGTTCTTCTGTTGCCGTTCGCGGCGTGTCGTCCGGTGGCAACGCACACAAATACGCCATGAACACGTAACTCACGACTGGCACAAAGAAACACAGGGCCCACCACGCCGAGAGCCCACCATCGAGCGAGCGCCGCATACTCATGGTGATGCCAACCCAGAGAAATGGCAGCGACCAAAGCGCCAACAACGGAAGCAACCAGGCCGGTGCGCCGGCGAGTTGTGTTGAGAGCAACGCGTGCACCGGACTCAGATAGTCTGTCGGGGCCCACACTCGCCTTGTTGCAATCCACACCAATGCGGAATCACCCGTAAACTTGATCAGCGCGAGCGTTACACCAGCAATCAGGTAATCCTTGCGCGTCACGCGTTGTTCGAACGTGAAGCACAACCTGAGCCAGGCTCTTACGCGCTCTGCAAACATGTCCGTGTTACCTGCGCGGTCGCGCCGCCACGTTGCCGCGCGGGAATGTTTCCGTCATGTCGGCCGCAACAAAGGCCATCACACCAAGCGCCGCCGCGCATTTTGAAACGTCGGCGGGATTGAGCTTGTCAGGAGTGTCCCCCTGTGTGTGATGATACCAGAAATATTTGCTCGGATCAGTATCCAAACTCAAGCCGGGCACGCCCTTCTGCACGCTGGGCTCAATGTCCGAATCACCGCCGCCACCGGTCGCACGCGTGGCGCCAATTGGGCGCAGCAGTTCGGCAATTGAAGCAACCATCGATTGCATTTTTTTGCTCGTCGCGGCGTCCATCGCTTCATCGTTTACGGCAAATCCCACTGGAGCAAACGCGCCCGCATCTGACTCAATCACCAGCACGTGCTTTGTGAGTTCCGCTTCGT
>JBDUAX010000677.1:0-1802 GCA_040004455.1 Gemmatimonadaceae bacterium | reverse complement strand
CCGCGATTGAGGTGCGGATTGCGGAGGAGGTCGTAACCGCGGAGGGGGAGGCGGGAATTCATTGAATCGATCGGGCGGGGAGGTGAGACGGGGCGGGATTAGCGGGACTAGCGGGATTAGCGGGACTAGCGGGATTAGCCGAACTAGCTGGGGCAGCGAGACGGCGGCACGTGGCGAGCGAACCGAGCCGTGCGAAACTCACTGCGCACGCGCGCTTCGGTTAGACACCGCTAATCATGGCGGACGGGAGCAAGGGGGTGAAGACCCTTGCGGACCTCAGAACCGACCCCCATTTCAAGCCGAACCCAAGGCCGATTCATCCGTTCACCTAATCCCTCGACTTATCCATGAGCTTCTCCAATGCCGGGCCGATTGAACAATTCATGTCAGATGTAGAGGCTCGGAATCCCAACGAACCGGAGTTCCTGCAAGCGGTTCGCGAAGTTGTCGAAACAGTGTTGCCATACGTGAGCGAGCATAAGCATTACATGGAAGCGCGCATTCTCGAGCGCATGATCGAACCCGATCGAGTCTTAAGTTTTCGCGTGTGTTGGGAAGACGACCAGGGCAAAGTGCACATCAATCGCGCGTGGCGCGTGCAATTCAACAACGCCATCGGTCCGTATAAAGGGGGCATGCGTTTTCATCCAACGGTTACGCAGAGCGTTTTAAAGTTTTTGGGATTCGAGCAGACATTCAAGAATAGTTTGACGGGTCTGCCGATGGGCGGCGGCAAAGGTGGATCGAACTTCGATCCAAAGGGAAAGAGCGACAGCGAAGTGATGCGTTTTTGTCAGGCGTTAATGAGCGAGTTGTACCGTCACATTGGTGAACGCACTGACGTACCAGCCGGCGACATTGGTGTTGGCGCGCGCGAAATCGGCTACATGTTCGGACAGTACAAGCGACTCGAGAATCGATTTACCGGTGTGTTCACGGGCAAAGCGCTGGCTTACGGCGGAAGCTTTGTGCGCCCGGAAGCAACGGGTTACGGCAATGTGTATTTCACCGAAAACATGTTGTCGCATGCTGGTGAGGGAGTGCGCGGACTGACCGCCGCCGTATCGGGTTCAGGTAACGTTGCAACTTTCACAATTGAAAAACTCACGCTGCTTGGTGCGCGTGTCGTCACCGCGTCCGATTCGGCAGGATTCATTTACGATCCGGACGGCATTGATCTCGAAAAACTCGCCTGGCTGCGCGAATTGAAAGAGGTGCAGCGTGGTCGCATTGCAGACTATGTAAACAAGTTTCCACGCAGCACCTATCACGACGGCAAGCGACCGTGGAACGTTCCGTGTGATATGGCATTTCCGAGCGCCACGCAAAACGAAATTGATCGCGAGGATGCCGAGGCGCTGGTGAAGAACGGTGTGAAGACTGTGGCCGAGGGGGCGAATATGCCGAGCACGCTGGAAGCGACGCGTGTGTTTCTCGATGCGAAGGTATTGTTTGGTCCGGGCAAAGCAGCAAACGCGGGCGGTGTGGCGGTGTCGGGATTGGAGCAAGCGCAAAACTCCATGCGTCTGAGTTGGTCGCGTGACGAAGTTGATCAACGTTTGCAGGAGATCATGAAGAACATTCACGTGCAGTGCGTGAAGTACGGAACAGAGGACGGTGGGTACGTGAACTACGTGAAGGGTGCGAACATCGGTGGATTTGTGAAGGTGGCCGATGCGATGCTCGCGTATGGAATTATGTAGCTCACACCGACAACAAATCGATTGAGCGAAGGTTCGCAGCTGACAGCAAAAGCTCCCGGCTAACAGCTGTCTAAGCTGTTAGCTGGCACCTTTGGTTTC
>JBDUAX010000676.1:0-1804 GCA_040004455.1 Gemmatimonadaceae bacterium | reverse complement strand
TGGCGCGCCCGACGACATGAATGCTCTCTGGAGCGCAATACAAAAGGGATATCTCTCGCTCATTGAGCCTGTTGCCGATTTTCTCGTGCGTCGGCGTGTCAGTCCGAATGTAATTACGACCTTTGGCACGTTTTGCACCGTTGTCGCCGGTGTGCTGTTCGCCACGGGACACATTCGCAGTGGTGGTTGGTTCCTCGGCATCACCGCGCTGTTCGATGTGCTCGATGGAACAGTGGCCCGGCGTACCGGCACCAGCACACTGTTTGGTGCGTTCTACGATTCGACCCTCGATCGTTTTTCAGACGGTGCGTTGCTGGGTGGATTCGTCGTTTTCTACGCGACCTCCAAGGTCCATGAAAGCGATCTGATGTTGACCGTCACACTGCTTGGTCTCATCGCGACGTTCGTCACTTCATACACACGTTCGCGTGCCGAAGCACTCGGACTCGATGCAAAAGTTGGCCTGCTGCAACGTCCGGAGCGTGTCACACTTCTGGCGGCGCCGCAGGCGTTTTTTGGCCTTGCGTTTGGTGGGTGGGTTTTGGCTGGAATCATCATTCTGCTTTCAGTTACCGCCTGGATTACAGTCGTCCAACGCATTTTGTACGTGTATCGAACCACGCAGGGGCTCGACGGAAATTCAAAGCCAATCAATCCCTCTGCTGGAGCAGGCGCACCACCAGTACCACCCGCAGCACCCCCGTTGTCCAATGTCATTGAACCACCTACGGAAGTTCCTGTTCGCTCTTAACGGAGAATAATTCTCACGTGTCTGATTCGACTCGCGGTCCTGCTTCCATCGCCCCAGCTTCTGGGAAACTGGCCATTCTGACGCCCGGCATGGGCGCAGTCGCCACGACATTCATAGCCGGTGTGGAGCGCGTACGCCGCGGCCTTTCCTCTCCAATTGGTTCGTTGTCACAAATGGCAACGGTACGTCTTGGCAAACGCACTGAAAACAGAAGCCCACTCATCAAGGACTTCGTTCCTCTCGCACAACTCAACGATATCGTATTCGGCGGATGGGATCCCATTCCCGACGATGCATATACCGCCGCGAAGAAAGCGGGTGTATTGGAATCAGCCGATCTCGAAGCGATTGGCGATTTCATGAAATCCATCAAGCCCATGCCGGCCGTTTTTGAATCGCGCTACGTCACGCGCATCACTGGCGCGACGAATGTGAAAACCGGCAAGAACAAGCGTGATCTCGCCGAACAGATTCGTCAGGACATTCGCGATTTCAAAACGAAGAACAATTGCAGTCGCGCCGTCATGGTGTGGTGCGGCAGCACGGAGACGTACATCAAAGCCAGCGCCGTTCACGAGACGATGGAAAGTTTCGAGAAGGCAATGGAAAACAATGACGACTCCATTGCCCCAAGCATGCTGTACGCGTACGCCGCCATCATGGAAGGCGTTCCGTATTGCAATGGCGCACCGAATTTGTCAGCCGATTTCCCGGCACTGGTGAATCTCGCCAACGAACGCGGCGTGCCGATTTCCGGTAAAGATTTCAAGACTGGTCAGACGTGGTTGAAAACCGTTCTCGCTCCGGGAATCAAGGCGCGCATGCTCGGTCTCGCTGGTTGGTATTCAACCAACATCCTTGGCAATCGCGACGGCGAAGTGCTCGATGATCCGGCGTCGTTCAAGACGAAGGAAGAGTCGAAGCTTTCGGTGTTGCACACCATTCTGCAGCCTGACCTGTATCCCGAGTTGTACAAGGGTTTCTCACACGTCGTGCGTATCAACTACTACCCGCCGCGCGGCGACAACAAGGAAGGTTGGGACAACATCGACA
>JBDUAX010000675.1:0-1805 GCA_040004455.1 Gemmatimonadaceae bacterium | reverse complement strand
GGGGGAAGAAGAAACCGTAGTCGCTGGCGAAGCTGCTTCCCACTATTTGCGAATTACTTCTCTCACAACGCCTGCACCAAACGATGCGACCCCAGGAATAGTGATTGGAAGCTTTCCGGTGATTGATGCACGACCAAGCAGCGCACGGGCCGCCGCGCGTTGCGATAGCGGTGACGCGCTCCATGCCACGAGATTCGCTTCTACCGACGGAAGACCCATGCTGAGATACGGATTGTTGAATGAAACCAGTACGACTTTGGTGCCGGCTTTCTGTAACCCCGTGATCAAGTCGGCCAGCCCACCGGTCGCGTCCATTGTGGCTGTTGTTGAACTCGCGCCGAGATAGGAAGACACGATCGCCACCTCGGCGCCGTTCGCGATGCTGAGCGTATTCTGAATCGACGCTGGGAGAATTGCGGGAGTTGGGCTCGCTTTGTACGTGCTCGTTCCGCCGGCGGCGCCCCCCGCCGTTGCATCGAACACAACTTCAGGGGTGAGACTGAGCGCCAGCAATCCTGCAAACTGACTCTTCAGTTCGGCGTTGAACGCCTGACCCGCACTCAATTCGGCGCGCGATGCAATTGAAATGCTGACAATTCTGCTGGTGGCCGGACGTTGGTTAAGGGGAACGATGCTAAGCGAATCGTTCACGAGCGTGATGGCTTTCTCGGCAGCCTCACGCGCAGGTTTTACGTTGGCTTCGACGCCAACAATGTTGCGGAGCGCTTCAACATCGACGAAGCGGTTGCGATTCAAACCCATTTCGTGTTTTGCGATCAGCAACTTGCGCACCGATGAATCGATGCGCGCTTCGGTAAAGCGACCGGCCGTTACACCTGCAACAACGGCGTCGATTGAAACGGGTACGCTCGTTGGCATGAGCAAGACGTCGTTGCCTGCAACAACAGCGCGTTGCGTGACTTCCTGCATGGTCATGCGGCCAGCGCCGGTGCCCAGTGCGCCGCCCATATCGAGCGCGTCTGTGACGAGAATTCCCTTGAAACCCATCTCCTTACGCAGCAAGTCGATCATGACTTTCGGGCTGAGCGTCGCCGCAATTTTGTTTGTGTCGAGCGCGGGCAGGTCGCCGTGGAACGTCATCATGCCGCGAACTCCTGCTTTGATGGCTTCGCGAAACGGCAGCAATTCCACGCTATCAAGTCGCGCACGTGACGCCGTCACGCGCGCGAGTTCGAGATGCGAATTCTGTTCAGTGTCGCCGTGTCCCGGAAAATGTTTACCGGTAGCGAGCATTCCATTTTCCTGAATTCCGCGAATGAACGAGCGACCCATTTCCGCAACGAGTTTTGGATCTTCACCAAATGACCGTGCGCTGATGACTGGATTTTTGGCGTTATTGTTGACGTCGAGCACCGGCGCGAACGCCATATGCAGACCAAGCGCGCGCCCCTCAAGTGCAGTCACCCGCCCCATTTCGTAGGCGAGCATCGTGTCGCGCGTGGCGCCGATTCCCATTTCGTACGGAAACGCAGTGGCACCACCAAGATCGATTGCGTTGGGAAGAAACCAGCCACCACGAGCGCGGAATGCTGCGCCCGTTTCGAGATCGGCACCGAGTAACAGCGGAATATTGGCCGCACGTTGCAACGCGTTGGTTTTCACTGCGATATCAACCGGACCACCAACGGATACAATTGCGCCGCCCAAATGTTGTTCGTGAATCAGCTTTTCAATATTGGTCCATACCGAGTTATCGACGGCTGTGTAATCGCCAAGGGTCCACACCCACACCATTTGCGCGGCTTTGTCGCGGAGTGACAGCGTCTTGAGCACCGAGTCGGCCC
>JBDUAX010000674.1:0-1805 GCA_040004455.1 Gemmatimonadaceae bacterium | reverse complement strand
GGAATGTGCGTGAGCTGTGCGATGGCGCCTGTTCCCACTACGGCGATGCGCACGCCGTCCTTCATTCGGCCTCCCGGTTACTACGTTCGCCCTGCTTCGGATACCTCTTTAATCCACGAAGCCGACGACGGTTCCCGGGTAGTAGTGCGAGAGGATGGTGCGAAAATCCTGTCCCGCGCGCGCACGCCCAATTGCGCCCCACTGACACATCCCTACCCCATGTCCGTTGCCGGTGCCGCGCAACGTAACACCGGTGAGGCGTCCACGTTCATGCGACTCGCGGTCAACCGAAAAATACGTACTGGACAGGATCGCGCCACGCGCATCGCGAAAAACTGATCGAATTTCATTGGCCGATAATGTGACGTTGCCACGCTCGGTCTTCAACTGCAGCGACGTTACGCGCCCCGACGCCGAACGATCACCAACAACAAGGCCAGTAACGTTGCCTGGGACTGGGTCACGAGCGCCTTCAGCCCGCAAATGCCGCATCACCACGTTAGTCAAAGCCGACGCATCAAATTCGGCAGTCCAGGACGCACGCGGCGAGATGTCGCAGAACGCTTTACCGGTTGCCGGATTGACATCGTCGACATTTGGCAAATAGGGCTCGTCGTGTGCTTCACGCCAGACTTCCGTTGGCTTCGCCGAACGACCACCGCACGATGCTGAGTACGGCGCATCGACGAGAAGACCGCCATAACGAATGACCAAACCTGCCGTTGCATCTACTGCCGAATTCACTGTTGCCGCTTCGGCCTCAACGCCACCGTACACCTGATTCGCCACGGTTGCCAGCATGTGCCAGCCGCTTCTGGGCTGCTCGGCATCCCCAGACGGAACGCGAATGTACGTGTAGCTGCGGGCCGCCACTGCCTGAGCCTCCATTGCTGCACGATCAACCTCCGCGCGCGTTCCCAATTCGAGCGGCACAACACCACGCAAATATTCTTCGACTGGCAAGCGATTGACGACGAGCACGCCGGAATCGGTCGCGGTAAACCACAACTCGCCGCGATAGCGTTTGCCCGCGTACTCGACGAAGCCGCTGTTTGAGGGCCGAGCAACGAATGGTCCTTCGCGCCATGGGGTGGCGTCGTTACCGTCGCCGGAGATGCGAAGAAGTCCGCCCTTGCGTTCAACACGCCAGGCCTCGTCGCCGTTACCGCGAACGAGCAATGCGCGACCGCCCTGTTCCTGCAATTGCCATTTGTCTGTTGCCGAAACCGATGCGGCGCCAACACCGCCGGCGATCGCGATCATCGCAATGCGATCGTGGCCGGCGGGCAGGCCCGCACGCTTGCGGGCTGCGTTCAAATCTGATTTCACCTCACCGTATGACGACGAAACATCGGTGATTGATTCTTGCGCGGACTCCGTTGCAGGCGACCCTGAGACTGGGTTTGACTTTACTCCCCGAGCATTGGCGTTACCGGGCGACGCCGCGAGGGCTGCGCCAACGCCAAGTGAAAGCACACCCAATGCAGCAAGGGCGATGGCCTTAGTCGATCGAATGCTGAATCGGAGGGAGGTCTTCACAGCTCTGATGACGATCCAACCATTATTTGGTCAGTGAATTGTGCCGGTGGCGTGATAGGTCCAGCTCAGAGCAAAAGCTCCCGGCCAAGAGCTGACTAAGCTTTCAGCTGGTACCTTTGGTTTCATTATTTTTGGGGCGAATTGAAAGCGCATGGGATTCCTGCACTTCGCTGGAGCTCAGCCAGCTGAATAGCTGGGAGTTGCGCCTGTGGTGGTGGGCGTGGGCTTGGCCGTGAGCGCGGGCGCGGGCGCGGGCGCGGGCGCGG
>JBDUAX010000290.1:0-5995 GCA_040004455.1 Gemmatimonadaceae bacterium | reverse complement strand
TACGGCAGTCCGCCAAACATGTCCGCGCTCCACTGCGGAAAGCCGTGACCGCTGCGCAGCGATTGGGCTGCGAACTCACGGAATGCATAACCCGCGATGTACTGATCACTGTTCGGGCTCACCAAAAACCCACCGCTGAACACCGGATACGCGAGCGAAAACGTTGTGATTGCGAGTGCCACGAGCATCCAGCGCCACTTGGGCGTGAATACGCCGCTGGCAATTCCCAATTCGGCTGTCGGTTCTTTGCGGATAGGGTTTGACATGGGGCAGGAATATATGGTGCGCGCGGAACTGGCCGGAGCAACCTCCTCCACTCATTGCCCGAGTTCACGCGATCCGCTCAACTCCGACACCAGCGTCGACGTCACACTCTTTTCGCGAAAAACTGCTGGCGCTTCGCGCGCCGTCTTGCGAACGTGAGAGACGCAGTTTCGGCCCTGTCTTTTGTCGCCACCACATCGTCGGGAGTTCTACATGAGTGAGTCGTTGCCGGCAGCAGTTTTTCGAGAAGGATTGCTCAACGGGCAAGTCGCATTCATAACCGGCGGCGCTACAGGTATTGGTTTTGGCGTGGCCGAATTGTTGGCTGAACTTGGCGCACATGTTGTGCTGGCCAGTCGCAAGCCGGAAAACCTGGAACGTTCCTGCGCAAAAATTATCGCAGCGGGAGGAAACGCGACCGCCGTTCAATTGGATGTGCGAGACCCGGAACGCGTGAACGCCGCAGTAAACGAAGTCGTGCAAAAACTCGGTCGAATTGATTTGCTGGTAAACAACGCCGCGGGAAATTTTTACGCGCCAAGTGCAACGTTGTCACCGAATGCATGGCGAAGTGTTGTCGAAATCGATTTGTTCGGAACGTTTTTTTGTACACAGGCCGTGTATCCCATTATGGCGCAGCAAGGGGGTGGGCGCGTCGTGAGCATTTCAATGACGCTGCACTACCGCGGTTGGCCGCAGATGGCACACGCGACTGCTGCCAAAGCGGGTGTTGATGCGCTGACGAAAACGCTGGCCGTGGAATGGGCCCCGCAAAAAATTCGAGTCAATGCAATTGCACCAGGACCAATTCCCACCGAGGGTGTGAAAAAAGCATTCACTCCACCGGCCGACAGCGGGGTCGCCGACGTATTCGCCGTAGCCAATGCAAACATGGAGAAATACGCGCGCAATGCAATTCCACTTGGTCGCTGGGGAAGTCCGCGCGACATCGCCAACATGGTGGCTTTCCTCGCTTCACCCGCAGGCGATTGGATTACTGGCAGCATTTTTGTTGTCGACGGCGGTGAATGGCTCTCAAAATCGTCCAAATAGAAACTAATTCGAATTTTGCGTGAGTTAAGTCACGATATTCGGACTTTTTTTCCGAGGCGTGACTCGAATCACGTCCGTTGTGGAACTCCGTGTGTACGATCCTCCCGTCGGTGGTGACGAGCGCTGGAGCACGTTACCGGTACTTCCTTACCGAGAGGATACACATGCAAAAAGTTCGATTTGTCATCGCAGCGACGTTGGTCGCCTCTACGCTCTCCGCTTGCGCAACGAAAGGTTTCGTGCGCAAAAACATTGAAGAGCAGCGCGTGTCGATGTCTGGCCAGCTGACTGGCGAGCGTGGCGAACGCATGGGTGCTGACAGTTCCCTTCGTGGAGATTTGTCGAAGACCAATGCTGATGTTGCAAAGGTTGCGGCCGATTTGGCGGCGCTTCGCGGCGAGCTGCAATCGCTGCGAACGGAATTCGGCGCCAAGATCTCTGCAGTGGAAGGACAGATAACGTTCGCGTTCCCGGTGCACTTCGATTTTGATAACTCGGCCGTGCGTCCAGTTGATCAGGCGGCGCTCGACAAATTTGCGACAGTTGCCGCGAAGTACTACAACGGTGCACAAATCACAGTTGAGGGCTTTGCCGATCCAGCGGGTTCTGCCAGCTACAATCTGAAGCTTTCGCAGCACCGAGCTGACGCGGTGCGCGCGTACATTGCCGGCAAAGGCATTGACGCCGCGAATGTGAAAACGATAGGCTATGGAGAAGCTCGTTTGGTGAAGAAGGGCGCAAAACATGACGACATGGGAGCCGATCTCAATCGCCGCGTGACGTTTGTGATCGATGCACCATCCGCGACTACGGCGTCAACGGTCGCGGCGCTCTCAATGCCCAATTAGTAACGGAGCAGTAATGCCGCCCTTGGTGTACGACGAAGTGCAGCAACGAGCGGAGTAAGCAACAACGCGGTTGAAAAAATCACTGGGTTGGACTGTTCGGTAAGCCGATTCTCTACCGGAAGACGAACTAGAGCTTAGAATTTCAGGTGTATTCTTGAAAGCGCTTCCTCATATGAAGCGCTTTCTTGCGTCTGTCCCCGAACTTTCCGCATGAGCACGCAGACATCCTTCATCAATCGCCTTACCAGCAACGGGTCCACATTCACGAAAGTGGATATCGGAAACGACCTGTTGCCTCCGCGATTGCGTGCCGATTCGGCGCTGGGTGTTCTGGATGTCACTGAGTGGTTTGGCGATACCAGCGGTGGTATTCGCACCTACTTGCTGCAGAAAGCGTTGTACGTGGCGCAACGCCCGTGGCTTCGACACATCCTCGCAGTGCCTGGAGCGCGCGATTCGATTAGCGAAGAAGATGGTGTTCGCATGTACCGCTTGCAGGGGCCGCCAATTCCGCGGCAGAAACCTTACCGTTTCATGTTGGCCACGCAGAGTATTGCGAAAATTGTGCGACACGAACGACCAAGTATTATCGAAGTGGGCAGTCCGTTCATTGTACCATGGATCATGCGGCGTGCCACGCGCGACCTGGAGATTCCGATGGTGTGCTTCTATCACAGCAACCTGCCGCGCATGTTTGCGCCGCGTGATGGCAGGAACGGTGTAACGCGGCGGGCTGTGTATCGAGGTGCCTGGCGTTACATGCGCCGTCTTGATCGATTATTTCCACTTACCATTGTCACGTCGGACTATTCCGCAAACGATCTCGCGCGTGAGGGCATCACCCGCATTGCGCGCATACCACTGGGAGTCGACCTCGAAACGTTTCATCCGGACAATCGAAAACTCAGTGCGGAAACACGTGCGCAATTCGGAATACCGGAGGGTCCAGTTGCAGGGTTTGTGGGACGTTTCGCGAGCGAAAAAGAATTGGGCATGGTGCTCGACGCCTGGCGCGAGGTCGAGAATAAATGCGGTGCGCGTTTGGTTTTCGTTGGTACTGGCCCCCTTGAACCGACGCTGCGCGCGCACCCCTATGCCGCGCGCGTGACTTTCGTACCGTTTCAGTCTGATCGCGAAACGCTCGCACGATTGCTCGCGAGTTTCGACATCTGCGTGTCGCCGGGACGAATAGAAACGTTCGGTTTGTCGTCGCTCGAAGCGTTGGCAAGTGGGACGCCAGTACTCAGCGCCAATGAAGGTGGTGTGTCGGAACAAGTGGCGGCATCAAAAGCAGGTCGCGTGTTCCTGGCAGGCGATGTCGCGTCGGTTGCAGAGCAGGCAGTCGCGCTCCTTACCAGTGATCTGCATGATCTTGGTCGTCGCGGTCGTGCGTATGCGGAGCGTGAACATTCGTGGACGTTTGTGTTTGACCGATTGTTTGAGGTGTATCGCGACGTGCTCGCGGGTTAGGCGTTTGTCGCTGCTCGTTTCAATTCACGACGTCACGCCGGCTTTCGACGAGTCTGCACGCGTACTCTGGAATTTGTGTCGTGACAACGGAGCAACTCCGGCTTTGCTGGTCGTACCAAACTGGCATGGCGAATGGCCGCTCGTACAACACCCGGACTTCGTGCAGTGGATTCGCGAATGCGCATTGGCGGGTGCAGAGATCTTGCTGCACGGCGAACGACATGACGAAGTGGGATTGCCTCGAACTCCGGCCGACTCGCTGCGCGCGTTTGGACGAACGGCGCGCGAAGGAGAGTTTTTGACACTCGACGAGGCGTCTGCCTACGCTCGCATTCAACGTGGGCTGCACCTGTTCCACGATCTCGCAATCAACCCCATTGGATTCGTACCCCCGGCGTGGCTCGCGCGCGAAGAAACGTTTGCCGCAGTGAAAAGGTGCGGGCTCGGAGTGAGTGAAGATGAAGACGGAATTCGCGTACACGCGCGAAACGTTCGAATGAGTGCACCCGCAATTCGCTGGAGCGGGCGCACGCCATTTCGCGCGCGGGCGTCCGCTTTGTTGGCGTCGTGGCGATGGCAAACACAGCGCTGCAAACCGTTAATGCGACTCGCCTTGCATCCGCAAGACTTGAGCAGTCCGATTACTGCGCAATCCGTTCAACGGGAAACGCGCCGCTGGCTCGCACTTGGCAACATCATTCACTACGCCGATGTCTGAAGAAATTGTAAGCGCGAAAGGATTGCGCCTCGCGATTTTTTCGGAAACCTACGCGCCGCAGGTGAACGGAGTGACACGGACCCTCGAGCGACTGACCGATGTCGTGCGCGAGCGCGGCGGCGCAGTTCGTGTGTACACTGTTTCAGAACCCGGTGTTGTAGAGCAACCGCACATCGAGCGCTATGCGAGCGTTCCGTTCTGGGCGTATAAGGAACTACGATTGGCCTGGCCTTCAACAAAAGTCGTACGGGCCAGTCTGGAAAAGTTTCGTCCGACAATTGTTCACGCCGCATCGCAATTCGGGCTCGGGTTAGCGGGTCGCCGAGTGGCGCGTGCCATGAGTGTTCCATTCGTGACGTCGTATCACACGAGTTTGAGTGCCTACGCATCGTTCTATCATCTGGGTGCGCTCGCTCTCCCCGGCTGGAGTTTCATGCGTTGGTTTCACAACAGCGGACTGCGCACATACTGCCCGACGCACGCAATCATGCGTGAAGTCGAGGAGCACGGATTCCGAAACACGGCACTTTGGTCACGCGGAGTCGACGGTGAGCGCTTTTCTCCGTCGTTCAGGTCGACTGCATTGCGCGCGTTGATGGGCGCGAACGATGACACAATCGTTGTTTCGTACGTTGGTCGTCTCGCTGCTGAAAAAGGGCTCGATGTAGTCGCGCGCGCCGTGCAAATCGCGTCGGTCAGGCGCCCTGGAAAAATTGTATTCGCCTGTGTTGGCGATGGTCCATACGATGCGGAAGTGCGGCGACTGGTGCCCGAAGGAAGTTGGCTGCCAGGAAAGCTCCTCGGTCAAGAACTGAGTGAAGCCTATGCTTCTGGCGACGTGTTTCTGTTTCCGTCAACGACCGACACTTTCGGCAACGTCATGCTGGAAGCAATGGCGTCGGGAATGCCTGTGGTCGGTGCTGATGTCGGGCCCACGCGTGAACTGCTTGGTGACAGTCGCGGTTGGTTGGTTGCCCCAGGCAACGCAGAGGCCTTTGCAGATCGACTCGTTGCGCTCGTGGATGATCGTTCAATGCTCAATCAGGCAAGAATTGATGCCTTGGAATTTGCATCACAGAGTACGTGGAATACGGTGTGGAATTCGCTGATTCGTGACTATTTACGACTACACAAATCGTAGCCGCCACTTGTGCTCTGTCGCGTAAAGTAGGTGTTTTAATAGTCCGTTGTTGTACGATTGCCGTTTGGCACCGTGATCGACGGCTCACCCAAGACCCCAAGGTCCTTATGCGCATGAAATCACTGTTGGCTGGCGCGATGTCCATGCTGGCGCTGGCCGCCTGTGGCGACAAGTCTGCTGCTTCAGCAGATTCAGCAACGGCAGCAGCGACGAAGATGGCTGATAGCGCCTCAATGAAGGCAACGGCAGCCGTCGATACCGCTAAGGCCGCCATGGACAGCATCGCCAAGGCAGCAGCGGCCGCCACCGACAGCGCCAAGAATGCCGCTGCCAAGAAAATGGATAGCGCCGGCAACAAGATGAAAGACGCCGCCGACAAGATGAAGAAAAAGCCGTAAACTCCGTTCTTTCGTACAGGGCGCCGGCTTCAACCAAGAAGCCGGCGCCTTTGTATTGGTGGTATGGTGGGATAGTGGGTACAACACAGCACTTTCGCGGGTT
>JBDUAX010000289.1:0-6011 GCA_040004455.1 Gemmatimonadaceae bacterium | reverse complement strand
CCATAGTTGCCCTGAACAATCACACCAATGGTATATCCACCTAACGCAGATGGCAGCACGCGTGATGACGTTCCAATGCCACCCTTCCATCCAAACATCACCGTACCATGCCCAGCACCAACGCTCCCCTCGGCAACTGCTCCCGTGTCGGCAACACTCAACGCCTGGCGAACCGCATCGGCAATGCCCGGTCGCACTCGCGTGTCGTTCAGCGTGCCGTCATTCGTTTCACCCACAACGGGATTGACCGAACGAACATCTCCATTGCCGGGCAACGCCAGCATGTGCTGCGCGAGTGCGTCTCCCGCCTGCCAAATGCATAAAGTGCACGTAAGCAAAATTGGCGTTTCGAGTTCACCTAATTCTGCCAATTGCGTACTACCAAGAAGTTTTCCAAAACCATTGCCAACATGCAGTGCTGCCGGAACGCGATCGCGAAACAAATCACCGGAATGCGGAATGATCGCGGTTACACCGGTCCGGATTGAATCGCCGCTGCTAACCGTCGCGTGACCAACTCGTACTCCGGCAACATCCGTAATCGCGTTCCACTTGCCAGTATGAAAAATGCCCGGCGCCACACCAATATCTCGGGCGCGAACGCGAACGGTTTGTGCCGCACCTTCAACTGACTGCGCAAATGCCGGTCCCGTGAGACAGATGCTGGCCGACAATCCGAAGACCGCAACTCTGAAAGCAGCTTGTGCGACAGAAGCAGCTCGAGGCGGTGTTGGCATGGCAACAGTATGCCGCAACACTCGCGGCCATGCGAGGCCAGCCTTCTCGCATCATTCGCAAAGCTCCATATTGGCTGCATGACCCTTCGCCCGCTCTACGGATTCACTGCATTGCGACATCGTTTGGCCGAGTCCGTGTTGAGCGGGCAGTTGCCGGCCAGCCTGTTGTTCACGGGGTCTCGAGGTGTCGGCAAACAACGTCTGGCGCTTTGGTTGGGGCAGCTCTTGTTGTGCGAACGAGCAGCTGCAGAAAAATTGCAAGAACCCTGTGGCAGCTGTGTGCAGTGCCGATACGCCGTTCGCGGTCAGCATCCAGACCTGCACTGGTTCTTTCCACGCCCGAAATTGAAAGATCCCGACCCTGAAATCGCCGATATAAAGGCCGACCTGGCGGAGGCAATTTCGGAACGGATGCAGCAGGACGGGCTTTGGGCCACACCTCCGGGTACCGACGGCATCTACATCGCATCGGTTCGTGCACTCGTTCAGATGGCCTCTGTTCGACCTGCGATGGCGAAACGAACGGTGTTTGTCGTTGGCGATGCCGAGCGCATGGTTTCGCAGCTGGGATCCGACCAAGCTGCGAACGCCTTCCTCAAATTGCTCGAAGAACCGCCGCCTTACGCGACAATTGTCCTGACCACCAGCGAACCGGGCGCACTTCTACCCACCATAAGGTCCCGGGTGGTGACGGTACGCGTACCGTTGGCCCAACCCGCCGACGTCGCCGCCTTTCTCGACGACCCGTCGGTCGTGAAAAAGCTGAAAGGGGTTTCGCGCGAACAGGCGATGGCATCGGCGGCCGGCGCCCCCGGAATACTGTTCGGCGCCGAAAGCACGACAGCTTCTTTTGCGAACGCGAAGCGAATTCTCGATGCGGCCCTTGGCCCACTCGGACCGGCCGGCGCTGGTGAGCGAGTGAAGGTTGCGGCCAAGCAAGGCTCGTTTGGGGCACGCGGTTCCTTCACCGATACCCTCGATGCGCTGACAATTCTGTTGCATGATCGCGCGCGCCAACTAGTTCTTGGAGGTCATGACCGCCATGCTCGCCGCGCTGCGCAAGCCGTGGTCGCAGTCGAAGCGGCGAAGGAAAAAGCGCAGGGCAACGTGAGTCCCCAGCTACTGTCCGCATCATTGGTTGCTTCCCTTCACGAACTCCTGAACTGATGTCTGACAACCCCGCGCGCGAGTTATCGCACGTAAATACTGAGGGAAATTTGCGAATGGTTGACGTCGGCGATAAGCCCATTTCCGACCGTCGAGCGACCGCCAGTGGCTCGATTCGAATGGAGGCGTCAACGCTTAACCTCATACGTGACAACGCATTAAAAAAAGGGGACGTCATCGCGACGGCTCGCGTGGCGGGAATTATGGGCGCCAAGCGTACGGCTGAGCTCGTACCGTTATGCCACGGGCTGGCTTTATCAGATGTGGATGTCCGGTTTAAGCTTGATGACGACCTCCCCGGTGTTCTGGTGGAGGCCTCCGTTCGAAGCACCGGGCAGACCGGTGTGGAAATGGAAGCGCTTACCGCGGTAACGGTGGCGCTCCTGACGGTGTATGACATGGCGAAGGCCGTTGACCGGGCGATGGTAATCACCGACGTGGTGCTGCGCGAAAAACGCGGCGGCACCAAAGGAGACTACATCGCCGATCCATGACTCGAAGCTGGGAGTACCCATGCACGATAAATTTGTTGATGAAGCTCTGGTTCAAACGACCGGCGCAGTTGTCGGTGTTGTCAAAGGAAAAGTCGCGGTAGCGGCTCGTAGCACTGCCAAGTCGCGCCGGCGGCGCATGGCCAAACGTCAGTTCGAAAAGCGATTCAAGCGCATTGTTGGTTTGGTTGGCGCATTGTACGCATTGGCGGTGGTTCTTTCCCCCGATCGCGTTGCAAAGGCGGAAGCACCTATTGAGCGCATGGTAGCGCTCCCCGCGCCGCGGCAGTGGAAGCCCGCTGCATCAATTCTTCAGCGCAAGCCGGGTGAGTTTACGAAGTCGGGGGCCAGACCATGGCTTCCGCAAGTTGCCCAAGTGACCCCACAGGCGAGCCTGACTCGCTGGCACCGAGTCTATCTCTTCGCCAACAAATACAAAGTTTCCGCCGATCTCGCCGCGAAAATTCACGACGTCGCGATTCAACAGAGCATCGAGCCCGACTTGGGGTTCCGTTTGGTAAAGGCGGAGAGTGAATTCAAGAGCAAAGCAGTGAGTTCGGTGGGCGCCATTGGCCTCACTCAATTGATGCTCGGCACGGCGCAGGACATCGAGCCGAACATCACACGTGAATCGTTGCTCGACCCCGAGACGAACTTGCGCATTGGCTTTAAATACTTGCGAGCGCTGATTCGCGAGAACAAGGGCAACCTTTCATTGGCGTTGCTCGTGTACAATCGCGGACCGGTCGCAGTGCAGCTTGCGCTTAATCATGGTCGCGATCCAGGAAACGGTTACGACGTCGCGGTGACCCGCGGTTATCGTGGACGCGGCACGCTCGACTAGCCAAGCGTGAAAAGCCAGCGCGCTACTTGTGCGCTCGTGGCGAGTTGGAGGCCGTCGATGCGGATTTTGTCGCTGTCGACGGCTTTTTCGTCGCCACCTTTTTCGTCGGCGCTTTCTTTGCGCTCGTCGACTTCTTCGCGACGGTCGCGCTCTTTGTCGGCGCTTTCCTGGCTACAACAACTTTTTTCGTAACGGCTTTGTCGCTCGACGTTCGCGATGCCACGTTTGTGGGAGCGGGTGCGCGCAAACGAATAGCCTGACCCGCAACGACCTTCTCATTGCGCAAACCATTCAGTGTTTTCAGTCGTGCAACAGTGACATGATTCTGAGCGGCAATTTTCGCGAGAGTCTCGCCACGCTTCACAATGTGCACTGATCCGCTCCTGGTGGCCGCCACAGTTCGTGGCCCATAGTGCTCAATACTGGGATCAGGAACGTCGAGCGCACCTGCAACGGTCGCTGAGGTTGGAACACGAACGTTCTGACCGGCGATCAATTTTCCCTTCTTCGTCGACTTGAGGCTGGGATTGTACCATGTGAGTTGACGCGAACTAATCCCCGCCTTCGACGCAATCGACGACATCGATTCCGTTCCCGAACTCTTGATCGTGTGATACGCGGTGCGGTCCGCTTCGGGCATGTCGGCCAGCATACTTGCAATGCTTGCCGCGGTGAGCGCTGGATTTACCGGTACGCGCATCCAGACAGATCCTTCCGGCGGCGTCATCCCGCGCAACACCGATGGATTGAGCTCTCGCAGTCCGCGCATGTCTGTTCCCGCGGCCTTTGCAATTGCCAAAAGAGGTACGCCAGCGGTGACTTCGACTGAGTCGTAGGCGTACTGCGTGAGAGTGTCGTAGGTGAAACCGTACCGCGTTGGCTCTTTACCTACGAGCGCCGCCGCGATGATTTGCGGCACGTAATTCCTGGTCTCACTGCGCAAATAGTCGTGTTCAGCCAGAGCGAAGAAACGATCTTCACCTTCAGTACCATTCATTTCTTCGGCGAAGCGCGACAGTCCGCGGGAAACGCGGCCAGGTCCGCCATTATACGCAGCGGCCGCGAGATACAACGATCCAAATTGATTGCGCAGGTCGGTGATGAAGCGAACCGCGGCATCGGTCGATCGCGCTGGGTCACGACGTTCATCAACCCACCAGTCAACGCGCAACCCAACATCGCGCGCCGTGCTGCTCATGAATTGCCACATGCCAACGGCTGCGGCACTCGAATAAGCGTTAGGATCGAAACCACTTTCGACCATCGCGAGATACGACATGTCTTCAGGAATTCCGCCAGCGCGCAACTTTGCACGAATCATTGGCTCGTAGCGCGTTGCCAAATGCAGTCGTTCCTGAAAACGCGAACGAGCGGTGTTCCGAAAAAAATTCACATAAAACGCCACTCGTGCCTGCCCCTCATACGATCGCACATCCATATCCCAAGTGGGTCCGGCCACTGTCGAATCAACGGGTGGGAGGATTGCCGCCGTGTCACCAAAGACCTCGGCTGCCGTGCGCTTTACTTCTTCACGTTTCGGCGGCGTGGAGTCGGGTTTCGCGGAGGTGATCGCCAATGGCGTGGCAATTGGCAGTGGCGTGTTGCTCGCGGCGAGAGCGTTGGCACTGGGCTGCACCCCCGCCGGCGCAAACGTCGGTTTGACGGAATTGTGACACGCCGAGCACAAAATCAATGTGGTTATCGCACTCAGGGCCCGAGAGGCCAAGGAACCGGATCTGTGACGGCGGGTTGGGTTGATCACATCAATAACCTAGTCCGCCGGTGTATTGATGCACTACCGCTTCGCTACGAATCGAGTAATTCGGCGTCCTGCACGAGCGAATCTGCAACGAGCAGCGGTGCAACGACGCGATTAGTGGCATTGAGAGCGGCCAATGCTGCTCCGGTTATGGCGTCTTCATCGACAATCGCAGTACCCACCAGGCGTCGCGTCATTCCGTCGCCATAAGCCATGACCGCGGCGACAACCACGTTGGTGTCGAACGCACGAATCGGTTTCACGCCAATCAATTCGAATCGAACCGCGCCCTTGGTGGCCTTGGAGAGACCATCCAGCATTGCCTGAGCCGCGAGACGCATGTCGCCCCCAACACAGGTGGTGCCCTCAGCGCGACTGCTGATGCGCTGCCCTTGAAGTGGGCCATCCAACTCGACCGAAACGCGGGTCATTGCCGCCGCAGCACGTTCCATTCGACAGGAGACAAACCGCAAGCGCGGCAGCCCCTCAATGGGCGTGGTTTCCAAGTTGGCCTCGATCAGCGAAGGAAGGAACATGAATTATCCGACTAGTTCGTGATACAGGAGTGATTCCAGCAAATGGCGCCGCGTGACAGCCGCGAATGGCAGTGCTTGTGCGACGACTGTACGATTCTGAAGTAACTCGCGTGCCAGAGAAGTGATGCGGCTTGCATCACCGAAACGAGTGATGGCTAGTTCGCGGCCTCAACACCAATAAGTCACCGAAACACCAAAGCCGCAATAAGGATTGAAATAAGCTGACCCGCCACGACATCCCCGGGATAGTGAACTCCAATAACGACTCGGCTTACGCCAGTAAGTACCGCCAGGCAGAGCACGGGAACCGCAATGGCTGGAAAGAGTACCGCGATGGAGATAGCGACCGATAGCGCGGCGCTCGAATGACCGCTGGGAAATGAGAACTGGTCCGGTGCGTCGGCGTAACCATCGAGCATCATCGTCACCGCTGGACGGGGGCGGCCGGCGTTCCGCTTCACGATGCTGACGAGCAAA
>JBDUAX010000288.1:0-6048 GCA_040004455.1 Gemmatimonadaceae bacterium | reverse complement strand
GAGCAATCCGCGTGATCCGTATGATCCGCGTTTCGCTGTTGCTGTTGCTGCGCTACTGCTGCGTCAAGATCTTCGCCTACCGCTCCAACTGAAACCCCGCGTCAACCGCCGGACGCTTCGGGTTATTCGCCACCAGCCAACCAGTCATGTACATCCACTGCGTCATGCGCGTGAGCTTCGGATAATTGATGTTCTCCGGCTTGTCACGCGGCGTGTGGTAGTCCGCATGCAAGTTCGTCGAGTATTCAATAGCGGGCACGTTCTGGCGCGCGTACGGCACGTGATCGCTGCGATAATACCAGCCCTCAGGGTGGGTCGGCCGATCCCAAATGGAATCCAACTTGAACTTGCCCGTCATGTCATTTGCCTTGAGTGCCATCTCGACCAGTTCACTTGAATTCCGATGCGGCGGTTGAATGCCCATCAAACTTGCCGAGTCGGGATTGTTGCGACCGATCATGTCGCCGTTGAGTACTGCCACAATGCTCGCGAGCGGCACAACCGGGTGCGCAGCATGCCAACGTGAGCCCAGCAATCCGCGTTCTTCGGCGCCATGATAGACAAACAGAATGGAGCGCTTGGATGGCTGTTTTACAAATGCACGTGCAATTGCGAGCAATGCAACGCTCACCGAGCCGTTGTCATCTGCGCCGCTCCACGTGGAGTCGCCGTTGATTGCGTAGCGCACGCCGTCGTGATCCTGATGCGAGCTGTACAACACGTATTCATCACGCAACTTCGGATCGGTTCCGCGAATGACGCCCACAATGTTTACCGACGGTGCATCGAATATTTCAATGTTGACTTTGAATTGCGCGTTCTCTCCACCGGCACGCAGTGAACTCAACATTGCACCGCGCACAAGAAACACTGGCGCATTTGGAATTTGGGGTCCGCCAGCTCCACCCGCGCGTCCACCGCGACCGCCCGCAGGTGCACCGCCCGCGGGAACTCCATTGCGCGGAATTCCGCCAATAACATCGTACGCACCGCGCGAACGAATCGACGAAACCCCTTCGAATCCGATGTCGCCAATTGAATCCGCCACAACAATGATTGCCGCCGCCCCGCGTCGTTGAAAACGAGCGCTCGTTGCCTGCAACGCGGACGTTGCATAACGATATTCAAACGAGTTCGTTCCGTCCGGACGCACCGCTTGTGCCGGGCTCACCATCGTCGCGATGACAACCTTGCCTCGCACATCGATCGTGGAATCACTGCCGTCGCCTGCAAACACCGTCATTCCCGACGCCTCCGATTGACCATTGCCGTTCGGAACAATGTCCTTCCAGAGTTCTAGCGTGCGCGAACCAACCTTCGCGGAACTCGACGCTGTTGAAACACGGGTACGGCGCATATTCCACCACTGGAAATAACTCCCATCGGTGCCAGCAGGCTTCACGCCAATCGCCCGCAGCTGATCGGCAACCCACATCGACGCGCGCATTTCATCGAGCGTACCAGCCTCGCGACCACGCATTGCGGGGCCGGCCATTTCGTACAGGTCGTGCTTGAGATCGGCTTCCTTGATAGCCGAATAGGCAGCGGGCAATCCGGCAACTGCCGGTGCTGCAGTCTTCGCCTTTGCGGGTTGAGAAACGGCGGCCGACAGCGGCAAAAGCAGCACTGTGAGCGGCAACGTAAGCAGGCCAGAAATTCGAGAGAGTCGCATGAGTAATTGATACGCGTCGCGGGCCCTGCTCGCCACTCTGCACCTTCGAAAACCGGCGAACAATCGCTCCGATTACATTGCTCGCATTCGACATCGACTGTTGACGAAACAACCGACCCACGACCTTGGTGTGATGAAAATCCTGCTCGTTGGAAATGGTGGACGCGAACACGCGCTGGCCGATGCACTTTCGCGCGAAAACACGAACATTGAGCTCATCGCGACCCCTGGAAACCCCGGAATCGCGGCGCTCGCGCGCATTGAGTCCGTTGCGACGATGGATATCCCGGGAATTGTTGCGCTGGCCGAACGCGAAATGGTGGATCTTGTGATTGTGGGCCCCGAAGCTCCGCTTGAAGCGGGGATGGTCGATGCGCTTCGTGATCGTCGCATTCCGGCGTTCGGTCCAACAAAAGCTGCCGCGACCGTTGAGACCTCAAAAGCAGAAACCAAAGCGCTGATGATGGCGGCCGGCGTTCCAACTGCACGCGCCGAAACGCACAAGATTTCCAGTACAGCGAAAGAAGCGGTTCGATTGCGCTTTGGAACACCAGTCGTGATCAAAGCCTCTGGGTTGGCGGCTGGCAAAGGCGTCATCATTTGCAATTCTCTCAAGGAAGCCGACAAAGCCATCGACGATATTCTCGACGAGCGCGTGTTTGGAGAAGCGGGCAGCGAGTGTCTTGTCGAATCGTTCATGAGCGGGGAAGAACTTTCGTTGTTCGCCGTTACTGACGGCACTGACGTGTTGTGCATGTTGCCTGCGCAGGACCACAAGCGACTTTATGACGGCGACGAAGGACCGAACACTGGCGGCATGGGCGCCTACGCCCCCGTCTCACTCGGCACACACAAACTGGTTGATGAAAGTATTGATCGCGTGTTTTTGCCCACACTTCACGCACTGCGCAAACGCGGCACACCGTTCACGGGTCTGTTGTACGCCGGTTTGATGTTGACGCCAGAAGGACAGCAAGTCGTTGAATTCAATTGTCGTTTTGGCGATCCCGAAACGCAGGTAATTCTGCCATTGCTCGATTCGAGTTTGCTTGAGCCAATGTTGGCCATTGCAAAAGGTGGAAAGCTGCGTGAAGTCGGCGCATTCAAATGGAAAGACAAATTTGCAGTAACAACGGTCGTTGCGGCGCGTGGCTATCCGGAAGCACCGCAGAGCGGCGACGAAATAGAGATACCGTCATCGACCGATTCAGTCCGCTACTATCAGGCCGGCACCAAACTCGTTAGTGGAAATCGGCTTTTGACGAGTGGCGGACGTGTGTTAGCCGTCAGCGCAATCGCCTCTACCTTTGCAGATGCACAAAATTCGAGTCGCGAAGGCGCCGAATTGGTGGAATTCAATGGAGCGCATTTCCGTCGCGATATTGGTTGGCGAGAGGCGGCGCGACGCAATTCGTGATGTTCCCGGCCTCGTTGCATGCCTGAATTACCCGAGACAGAAACGATTGCGCGCGATTTGCACGACGCTATTGTTAATGCGGTAATCATTGATGTCGCTGTTCAGCGTGCTGACGTTCTACGCGAAGTCAGCTCACAAACACTGACGGCGGCTGTGGACCACGCGCGAATTCTCCGCGTGTGGCGGCGCGCAAAGAACGTAGTGTTGGATTTGGCGATTGGCACGAAGACCACACCATCATCGCATTTGGTGGTGCAGCCACGATTCACGGGTTCGCTGCTCCTTGACGATGGAACGCTTCCTCCCGACCGTCTGGACTATCTTGCCGTCACGTTCGCGCTCCAGGACGGTCGATCGTTGCACTATCGCGATGTGCGGCGACTGGGAACTGTCGCTTGGATGAGCGCTAAGCGATTCGACGAGTATGAAGCGAAACTGGGGCGCGAACCTCTTGACGTCGCGTTGACCGATGCCGAATTTTCGGCTCTTGTTCGGGCGTCGCGGAGATCGGTCAAGGCCGTTCTCATGGATCAGTCGCGACTCGCCGGAGTTGGCAACATCTACGCGAACGAGGCACTTTGGCTTGCAGGCATCGACCCATCGCGAGAAGCGGCCGACCTTGGCGATGATGAAACCGCTCGCCTCCTTCGTGAGTTGCGTGCAGTGCTTCGTGCGTCAATTGCAGCGCGCGGTACGAGCTTCCGCGATTATCGCGACGCGCGCGGCCAGCGCGGGGACTTTCTCTCGCAACTTTCCGTATATGGTCGCGGTGGCGAACCGTGTCTGCGTTGTGGCAAGCGACTCATTGAAACACATGCCGTCGATGGCCGCACCACGGTCTTTTGCGCGGTGTGTCAGAGCTGACCATCAGTTTGGTGCCGGTTTTCAATTGCGTTTTCAGATCGCGAAATGATAGCCCGAGCGAAAATCGCCGCCGAGTTCACGCAGCTCGCGCTCGATGTTGGATCACCCGCTGCCGACGTCGAGCGTCTTCGCGAAACTGTTCGCCTTGGGGCCGAGAATCGTCCAGGCGTCTACAAGGTTCGTGGTTTGCATGGCGAATTGTTGTACGTTGGAAAGAGCAAGCAATTGCGCACGCGGTTGCTTTCGTATTTTCGCTTGCCCTGGCCAGAACATCGCCACGCACGCATGCTGCGCGAAGCTACGGCGATCGAGTGGGAGTACATCCCCAACGAATTCGGCGCGCTGTTGCGCGAAGTTCGGCTCATTCGCTCTTATTTGCCGCGCTACAACGTTCGATCGGCGCGGCCGTTGCACAAATGGTGGGTGATCAGTCTCAGCGACGGCCCTGCTCCGCGCCTGCGTGTGCAACGCGCGAGTGTGGTTGCGAGCGCTCGAGCGAATCAGAGTGCTGTGATCGGACCGTTTGCCAGTCGTAGAGTGTTGATCGAAGCGCTGCGTGTTTTGAATGACGCGCTTGGGCTTCGCGATTGCACCGAAAAGGTTCGCATGATTCTGCGCGACGAAGGCGATTTGTTCGAGGAGGAATACCATCCGTCACTCGTCCGAAAGCCAGGTTGTCATCGTTATGAAACACGGCGCTGCCTTGGTCCATGCGTCGCGGCGTGCAGCAGTCGTGAATACACGTTTCAGCTCACGCGTGCGCGCGCGGTGCTTGAGGGGCGCGACAATTCTCCACAGCAATCGTTGATGGCGGACATGACAGTTGCCAGTGCGGCCCTGTCATATGAGCGTGCTGGTTGGTTGCGCGATCGGTTGGCGGCGCTACAGGGTCTTGAGGGGCAACTCGCGCGCGTGCGCGAGGCACTCAACCGCCCAACTTGCGTCTACGCGGTCGCCGGTCTGGGCGAGCATCATCGCTTGTATCTCATTCGCGATGGTCGCGTTTCAGGGGAGGCAGACCTCACAGACGAAATCGCGCTCAATCATTTGCGCGCACTGCAACACATACCCAGCGGCGCGCCATCAACATCACTGCACGCCGATCAACTCGACGAACTGCTTATGGTTGAACAGTGGTTTCGCGCGCGACCGAACGAGCAAGCATTTACGGCGCCCAACGTGGACGCCGCAATTGAGCGAATCACATCAGCTACTCGTTCGGAGTTGCGTCTTCCGCGACCTCCGGCAGCAGCGGAATCATTTCGACATCCGCAACACCCGACTTGATGTAAAGCTTTGCAACACTTGGCACCAACTTGAAGCGCTGAGGGCCAGCCGCACCTGGATTTACGACGACCAATCGCGCTGCCTTCGTCAATTGTTGTCTGTGTGTGTGGCCGTACACAATGATTTTTGCTTCCGGATACGCTTTGACCAGCAAATTCGGATTGGGCACGCCGAGTTCATGTCCGTGCGTCACAATAATTCGCAAACCCCCGATTACGACATCAATGCGATCAAGCAAATCGGGACGACCAGGGGCGTCTGTATTTCCATAAACCGCGGTTATCGGCGCGATGGTCGCGAGTTCGGTCAGCACATCAGGCGGACCAACGTCACCAGCGTGAAATATTTGCGACACACCGGCCAGCGCGCCGAAGACTTCCGGACGTACCAAACCATGGGTGTCGGAAATCAAACCAATGACGATGACTTCTTTGGAGAACTTTGATTGATCCACGTTCTGTTTCTAAGAAAGATTGCAGTGCATCAGAATTACTCCGCGTCGCTGCCCCAGCGTTTTCCAAGCCCGTGCTCAACATCGAGATGATCGAGCACGCGCGCGACGACGAAATCAACGAGGTCGCTAATTTTTTGCGGACGATTGTAAAAACCCGGCGCTGCCGGAATAACGATTGCCCCTGCACGCGTAACGCTCGTGAGATTCTCCAGATGAATCAGTGACAGCGGCGTTTCACGCGGTACCAGAAGCAAACGACGACGTTCTTTCAAAACGACATCAGCGGAGCGTTCGATCAGCGAGCGCGACGTGCCGTGCGCAATCGCAGCAACGGTGCCCATGGAGCAGGGGCAG
>JBDUAX010000287.1:0-6051 GCA_040004455.1 Gemmatimonadaceae bacterium | reverse complement strand
GAATGCTCAAAACCTACGCGCAGAATTACGCTGGCCCAGAGCCATTCGTATTCCCGTCGGTCGCGGTTGGAAAGACCTACACCGTGCAGTCCGCTTCATTGCTCGATTCCACGACCTTTGGCGCGGCGAACGGAACGGTCGGTCCTCGCATCACACTTCGTTTCCCGACCATCAATCCGGTTGATCCGTTCTTTCTCCGCGAGATAGCGCGCGTCAGGCAGGACTCCATTAACGACGTTGGCATCACGCGTCGCATTTTGCGATTGAACCCTGGCCTAATTGCAAGATTGACTGCTCGTGCAAACGACAACCTGGCTGCTGTGTACGTGTTCAAGTCGTGCGATAACGGCCAGAACTTTACGATTAGCAACGGTATCACCGCGACCTGCCTTGTCGACGCGACGCGTAGCATTGGCGGCGGCATAGCGGCGTTTCCAGCGCGTCCATGGGCGCAAGTGAACTACACCGGAGGCCTTCCCTCGGCGGTAGCAGCTGCCGAACAGGTTCAGGGCGGTCGTTCATACATGTACTCATTTGTCACGCGCTCACGTGGCTTCGCCGATTTCATTCTCGTCGATAGCATGCCGAATATCGGTTTTACAACCACAGACGTTACGTTGGCATTGGCGTTACCGAAGGACACGATCAATTCGCCATTGTCCACGTCAGGTCCTACGGTTGTAAACGTCTACGCGCCAATCACCGACATCGCGGGAAGAACCTATGCCCGCATTGATACAGCGCAGGTAACCGGCACGGCGACGCAAATCGTCACTCTGGCCAACATTCAGAATGACGTAACCGGTTCGACCAAGATGGTGTATGGCAATCGTTTCATTGTTCGCAAGCAAATCGATTCCGTTACGGGTCTTGGGTCGACCACGGTCAGCGTGCAATGGGTACTGGGCAATGCAGCACTGGCTGCTACCGACGCCCCAACGCCAAACTTCGTTGCGCGCACTCAAACGTTCAGCGCGAACGCGGTAATTCCTGTTCGCAATGGAGCAGTTTTGCTGGCGGGCACGCAACGCAGTACGACTGGCAGCGCGAGAGTCTTCATTGATACAATTCTCGCCCAGGCCACTGTCGGCACCACTACAACAACGGCTGGTGCATATGGTTACGTCTGGGTCACCTCGGACAACCGGCCCATTTTCGTAACAAACGATCAGTACACGGCGAATCAGGCCCGTGACGAGTTTTCGTCCCCGCTGTACCCGGGCTTTACTGTTCAACCGGGCGATACGGCCAGTACGAACGGATTCCGCCAGGAAATCACGCTTCCGACCAATGGGATTCGTGATCGCAACTACTTGTTGCGTAGTCCGACAGACACAGCAATTGCCGCCTATCGTCAATTCACCCCCTTCGTCGCGAATCTTACGACAATCGCGCCGGTATCGGGTGGAACTGCTGGCACCACCGGCGGTCAGAACAAGCGCTCGCGCGGCGGCACGTATACGCTCACCTGGCTCAGCGATCCGTGGGGACCTGGGGCACCATTCCTGCTTGATCCGGTTGGCAATCTGCAGACGGCCATTTCCGCGTCGCTCCAGGCAGTGGTGGCCAAGGCAACAACAATCACGGACGTGTCGGCGGCAACAGTGACCCTGGTCAATCCGGGAACCCGCGGGCTTCAACGTGTTCGAGTCCCTTTCACGATGCAGTACACGGACCCGAATTCCGGAAGAACAGAAGCGGTGCGGTTTGCGATGCGTAAGCGACTCAGCAATACGCGGTTAATTGGATCTGGCAGCGACACAATTCGTGTCACCGTTCCTGATACTCTTTGGATGCCGGGCGATACGCTGGTTGTGCTGCAGGGTGTTGAGAAAGACAGCACAGCACTCAGCGGAACGACGCGATTCTTGGTCGTTGCGCCGGAAACGATTGGCGGTGTGTCTGGCTTCCGACCAATTCAGGTGCTCAAAGATTCCATCGGTCTTGGCGGATTGGCTGTTGCTTGCGCATCGGGCACAATTGCGTCCGGTGTGAGACCGGCGACCTTTACCGATCCAATTAGCTGCAATCCGTTGGCACTCTTGTCTCGCGGTGCGTCCACAGCTGGCGGTTACCTGCCGGTTCAACCGGGCTGGATGCAGACTTTTGAGCTCACACGCGGATTTGATGCACGTTCAACGGTTCAATTGAACTCAGTTGCTTTCAACACCTCCAACAAGGTGACGCAAACGATTCTGGACAACGTACAAGTTGTTCCGAATCCGTATCTCGCTCGCGGCGACCTCGACGTGCTCGTGAATCGCGTTGCGACACCACGCATCTATTTCACCAACGTGCCTGAGCAGGGAATTCTGCGAGTTTACTCCATCTCCGGGCAGTTCCTGCAGGAGCTCAAGTGGACGCGGTCAGACCTGATCAACGTTGGACAGAACACACCTTCTGGCGATCTGCCGTACAATCTCAGATCGCGTGAAGGAATTGACCTTGGTTCTGGTTTGTATCTGTACGTGCTCACGGCTACCGGCGCAAACGGTGGCAATCTGGTCAAGAAAGGCAAGTTCGTAGTTTTCCGCTAACGGAGTGGCGATGCTATTTCTCAGAAAGATCGGCGCCGTTGGCGCAGCTTCACTTATTCTGGGCGTATCCGCACACGCCCAGACACAAACAATCGGCGGTCTGCTACCTACCT
Source organism: Gemmatimonadaceae bacterium (assembly GCA_040004455.1). GTDB lineage: Bacteria > Gemmatimonadota > Gemmatimonadetes > Gemmatimonadales > Gemmatimonadaceae > Gemmatimonas. The sequence continues at coordinate 3,401 of JBDUAX010000287.1, read as the reverse complement.
CGCAGAACCAGCCGAGCCGACAAGGAACACGCGGCGGTAACTTCCTGCACATTGGAGTCGGCGCCCGAAACGGCGCTATGGGTGGGTCAGTTCTTACGTCCGTCAGCGGTCCGACGGCCTGGTTTACTAATCCGGCCGGTGCAGCCGCTTCTGAAGGCTTGTCGTTAACCGCCGGTTATCAGAAGCTCTATGATGATCTCGACATTGGTCAGGCGTATTTCGGAGCAAACCTCCCCCTGCTCGGCGGCGTTGTTGGCGTAACGCTCAACACGCTGAACTCAGGAGATATGCTTCGCACTGACGAGTTGAATCCGTTTGGGCAGCGTCTTGGCGGATCCACATTTGCATGGACTTCCAATGTTGCGGGCGTCGGATACGCGCGACGCCTGACCGACAAGTTCAACATGGGATTTCAGGTCAAATACATCTCTGAAGGCATTACTGATGCCGGAACTTCATGGATTGCCGGCGATGTTGGAACGCAATTCAACACGGGTCTCTACGGCATCACAATTGGCGGTTCAATTCAGAACGTGGGCGGATCAGCGCATGCGGGAGGACCCCTGCTCAGTCGTGTAGTTTCGACGACCGACGGTTCGGCCATTCGTGAAACACGTCGTGTAAACGTCTTCACGTTGCAAACAGAAATTCCCGTGACGTTCCAGTTCGGTGTCGGAGCGGAAATTCTTGGAACCGCGAATGCGTTACTTGGCGGCGCCGGTGGCAAGAATACGTTGTCAGCGGAGTTTTCGGCCAACGATGCAACGGACCAGAGCACCCAGTATGGCTTTGGTGCAGAATACGGATTTCGAAACGTCTTGTACCTACGCGGTGGAAAGCGCATCTTTGGCGACCAGCGCAGCACAGGCGTTTCGAACGGCGCAACCAACGGTTTGGCTGGCGGATTCGGCATTCGATTGCCGTTGGGTGGTCGCAGTCTCAAATTTGATTATTCGTACCAGGGCGCTGGTGCTCTCAAGAACATCCAGATCTTCTCATTCGAGGTGGGCCGATGAAGCAGGTTCTTCGTGCGCTCTTCTTACTGGCAATGCCGGTAAGTTTCCTGGGCGCGCAATTGCAACCGAAGTCGTTTTCAGTCACCACGAGAGTGGGCTCGATCACTGCTGAGCGCGCCGCCAGCCTCGACGCCGCAGCATTGCTCGGACTCGACACTGAGTACGCGCTTACCAAGTGGTTTGGCATCGGTACCGCGATTGATGTGTCACGCGGCAATACAACCAAGGAAGATTTCCTTGGACGTTATCGTTATGGAAGCGCAACGTCAGGTGGTGGTGACTCCATTTATTATCAGTATCTGGGGCAGCCTGTGAACACCGTCGATCTCTCTGCAATTGGTGTTGTACGTTATCCAGCTGAGCGAATCAGCCCATTTCTGATGGGTGGTGTCGGAACCTACGTGATGCTACTTGATGCACAGGTCAGCAATGGGGCCAAGAGAAAGGTCGCATTGTCATACACGGGTGGTGCCGGCATTGTGTTCAAAATCTCGAACAGCACAGGGGTTCAGTTGGATGCACGCGCCGTGACGTATACCAACTACGACCGCAGTTTTCTCGATCCGTCCAAAGGTCGCTTGCCAAACTTCTCTTTCCCGCAAGACTTCCCGTTACCTCCAGCGGCGAAGAAAACGGCCCTCAGTACGTTGCTCACTCTGGGCTTCCGCTACATTCCAGGCGCTGCCGGAGGCAAGAACTAAATGAACTCCAAGCGATTTCTAGCTCTTGCTTCAGTTGCAGCGCTGATTGCCGGTTCGGCGTGTTCCGATTCTCGTTCTATCACTACCGAACACGTAGGTGACCTGGGTTTCGGCATTAACCTGGCGAAACAGGTTACAAATGTCGCCGCAGGCACCATTCGACTTCCTCTGGCCCCGCTTCCCGGAACCACCGCAAACGCAGATTCAGTTCGCGTGCGGGTAATTGGTATTGATTCGTTGACCACCGGCACCTACACGGTCTGGTTCACCAACGACTCCGCAACGAAGTGGGCCCTCGTTACATCTGGCGATCTCGAAGTCACGCAGACGGATTCCGCGATTAATGCGGCGGGCGATCGTGTCATTACTTCGAATGTCACGAGGCGCACGGGAATTTCAGGATGGCGCGCTGGCGGACCAAATAAGCGCCTGGTTTTTCACACGACGCGGGCGAATTCCACTATAGCTGCGACTGATTCCCTCAACGTGGTTGTCGTTTCAATCGAATCCGGCGCACCGGGCACGGCACCAAGTGAGAATCGTATTCTCTGGACGCGCCGGTCGGATCGGTTTGCATTGGTTGCTGCTGTCGTTGGTCCGCCACCGGTTCCGGCATTCCAGCCGGAGTCCGGATCCATTCGGTTTGGAAATTTTAAGCCGCGTCCGGCGGAAGCGTTTATCTACACAACAAATTCCGCTAACGGTATTGCTCCCCGCGGTCGTATAGAAGTTCGTGGTCCGATCTTCGTCGTGAACGATTCGAACTACTTCCGTCCGCCTGTTGGCTTTTACTACGCGGCGTACCTGATCAAGCTTGATTCCTTGAACAAGGTCACAGACACTCTTTACCTGGGTCGTCGCACCACGCCGTATCCATCGTATATCTCGCTTTATAATGCGGATAAGACGAACCCCGACCCAACCAACGTCTTCGACAATCCGCCGGTCGTTTACGCAATGGGGTCACGCCTCAACGCCGACACGATTGCGAAAGCCAAGTCCAGCGATGGCTTATTCTGGCGCGATTTCGGAGTCCTTAACATCACGTTGGAAAATCGCTTCGCGCAGGAAGGTAGGATGGGACCCAATATTATTACGACAGTGGCCCTTCCTGGTTCAATCCGCGGACGCTAACACCCGCGTGAACCAATCGCAAAACAGCAAGTTTTGGTAAGCAAACGAAAAACCCGCCGCATCGAGATGATGCGGCGGGTTTTTCGTTTTGTGATTGTATTGCGAGCTGGTGTGCCGCCGAGTTGTACGGTTGGTAGTCATTCGTCAGCCAAAACTGTCGTGCTTTCGAGGAGTGCACACCTTGGCTGTATTGCCAAGGCAACTCTTCGCCGATTACGGTGTCACTACTCTGATTATTGACTTTCGAGCACGATCACCAACCCATAGTACGCCATTTTCTGCACGTAGGCTGGTGGCGTACCTGATTTGCCTCGACGAACCAACAACTTGTGGTACGGGTGCTAACGACAGGCGAAATAGTCCATCAACGCCGCCCGCAACGTAAAGATCTGAACCGACAAATGCGGCATCAAACGCGAAGCGAGGTTCTTCACGAATGCGAACTGGCGTTACGACCGTGGCGGACATGCCATCGCGACGCCACGCTGCAACACCGTCGCTTCCCATCGCAACAGCAATCCAATCACCGGAGACTGCGATGCTGAGCGCT
>JBDUAX010000673.1:0-1830 GCA_040004455.1 Gemmatimonadaceae bacterium | reverse complement strand
GCCGACGTCGGCGCGCGCTCCGTCAATCAAAAATCAGCCTTGCGGATTTCTTTCGAGCACACTGCGCTTGCGGCTGTAACCGAAGTAGATGCAGAGACCAATGATGAGCCAGATAATGAGACGCAGCCAGTTCTCTTTTCCAAGGCCGAAGATCATCAAGCTGCAGGTAACAACCCCGAGAACGGCGATCAAAGGAAGGGCAGGAACGGTAAAGCCGCGCGGAATGTCCGGACGACGAACACGCATCATCCACACACCAATGCAAACGAGGATGAATGCGAACAGCGTTCCGATGCTCGTCATGTCACCGACAATCGTGTCAGGAATAAACGCAGCAAACAGTGACGTGAAGACGAAGAACAACCAGTTGGATTTGTACGGCGTTTTGTGCACCGGATGCACGTCCGAGAACACCTTTGGCACCAACCCATCTCGGCTCATTGAATAGAATACACGCGATTGGCCGAGGAGCATGACCAGGATAACCGATGAGAAGCCGGCCAGAATTGCGAGCGTGACAAACTTCGCGAGCCAGTCGTACCCGATCATGTACTTGCTGATTGCGAACGCAACCGATGCTTCCTTGCCGGCGGTGCGGAAATCGTCAACCGTTGCAACGCCCGACAACACGTACGAGAACAACACGTAAAGAATGGTGCAGACAACGAGCGAACCCAAAATGCCGATTGGCATGTCGCGCTTTGGATTCTTCGCTTCCTGTGCGGCAGTTGAAACGGCGTCGAAACCGATGAATGCGAAGAACACCACACCGGCGGCGCCGAGGATCCCCATGATGCCACCGTAGTGATGCGAAATGCCGGCGGCGTCAATGCGCTCACTATTGGGTGGAATCAGCGCCATGAAGCCTGAGGCGCCCGGATTCACATTGTGGTTGGCCGGATTGATGAAGGTCCAACCAATACCGATGAACATCAACACGATGGTGACTTTCGTAATAACGATCAGACCGTTCACGAATGCTGATTCCTTGGTGCCACGAACAAGCAATGCCGTGAGCAGGAACAGAATGATGACGGCCGGAATGTTCATGATGCCGCGCACGCCGGCGTCTGACACTTCGAATGGTGAGTGATACCATTGAAATGGTATGTTCATCCCAACAAAATTCAGCGCTTTATTGAAGTACTGGCTCCACGCAATGGCAACCGTGGCCGCGCCAACCGCGTATTCAAGCACAAGATCCCAACCGATAATCCAGGCCATCAACTCGCCCATGGTGGCGTACGAATACGTGTACGCGCTTCCGGCAATCGGAATCATCGATGCGAACTCCGCGTAGCAGAGTCCCGCAAACGCGCAGCCCAATCCAGCAACGAGGAATGCGAGCACAACCGACGGTCCGGCGTGATCGGCAATTGCCGCGGCGGTGCGTACGAACAAACCGGCGCCAATAATTGCGCCGATACCGAGCGCGACTAGCGACCAGGCTCCAAGCGTTCGCTTCAGCGTATTTTCGCTGTCGCCGCCCTCCGCCACGAGGCGGTCAATCGATTTTGTTCGAAACAGTGTGCTTGCCACGTTGTTTCCCCTGGGTTCGTGCTAGTGGAGTAGGACGATGGAACCGGGGGGAGACTGCCTCCCGGTCACGCTTCCGTCAAGCGTTGGCGAACGATTCCTACAGCGAGTAATTGGGCGCTTCGCGAGTGATTGTCACGTCGTGCGGATGTGACTCGCGCAGCCCCGCCGTTGTAATGCGTACAAACTCCGATTCCGTTCGCAGCAGATCGATGGTGCCGCAGCCCACATAACCCATACCGCTGCGCAAACCACCGATCATCTGAAACAGCACATCTCCAACAGGACCCTTGT
>JBDUAX010000286.1:0-6073 GCA_040004455.1 Gemmatimonadaceae bacterium | reverse complement strand
TTCGCGGCATAGTCATGCAAGTTGCGGAACGCCACCGCCCGATTCAACCCCGCTATTTAAAAAGCTTGACGTACTCTCCGTATCCTTCGGCGACGAGCTTGTCGACCGGAATGAATTTCAACGATGCCGAATTCATGCAGTAGCGCAACCCAGTAGGTTTCGGACCGTCGTCGAACACGTGCCCCAAGTGTGAGTTGGCGTGCGCCGACCGAACTTCCGCGCGCTCGTAACCGAGCTTGGTATCGGTTCCCTGTCTGATGTTTTTCGGCTCAAGCGGCTTCCAGAAACTGGGCCAACCCGTTTTGGAGTCGTACTTTTCCTTTGAGCTGAAGAGCGGCTCACCCGAAACGACATCGACGTAAATGCCGTCGGCGTGATTATCCCAGTAGGTGTTGCGATACGGCATTTCCGTGTCATCGTGTTGCGTGACGTCATACTGAATTTTCGTAAGCTGCTTTTTCAGTACGTCGTCGGTGGGCTTCACGTATTTGCTGAAATCCCTGGGAAGCCCCATGGCCATGGTTTGCGGCTGGGCCATTTTTGCCGGAGGCTGAGCGCTGAGAGCCGAGGTTAGCGCAACGAGACCTGCGAACGCAGCGCCGGCGGATCGAATGCGGCTACGTGAAGATTGAGTCACTTGGTCACCTGTGAGAGCTGTGATTGAGAACGACAACAAATTTATCAACGACGCGACTGTTTGGTTCCTCTGAGGTCTCGTTTCACCACGGGCCACCGCAGAGTGGCCATTGTGACGGAACGGGTTGGGGAGATCGTCAGGACTATTGAGGCGCCCGAGGCGCCGCCCGTCATTCCTCACGATCCGGTGCTGATGATTCAAATCGCTTCGCTTTCGAAACGCTACGGCGCATTCACCGCCGTGGATTCTTTGGACCTGATTGTACCCCCGGGCGAGCTCTTTGGCTTCCTCGGCCCCAACGGCGCCGGCAAGACAACCACTATGCGCATGATCGCGGGAATTCTCATGCCAACGTCGGGGAACGTGAAAATTGCCGGTCACGATGTGGTGAGAGACCCGCTTAAGGCCAAGCGAGCGCTCGGATTTATTCCCGACCGGCCGTTCATTTACGAAAAATTGACAGGCATGGAGTTCCTGCGTTTTGCGGCTGGCTTGTACGGTGAAACCGGAAATGCGGTGGAACATCGCGGCCGGGAGTTGCTGGCGTTGTTCGATTTGGAACCGTGGCAGGATGAGTTGGTCGAGAGCTACAGCCACGGTATGCGGCAGAAGCTGATTATCGCCGGCGCGTTTGTGCATCGCCCGCCCGTGATTGTTGTCGATGAGCCGATGGTCGGGCTCGATCCGAAGTCGTCGAAAATATTGAAGGATTTATTCAGCGAGTACACGAATCGCGGCCACACCGTGATGATGTCGACGCACACGCTGGAAGTGGCGGAAGGAATGTGTGATCGGATTGGCATTATGCAGCGAGGAAAACTGGTCGCGTGCGGAACAATGCAGGATTTACGCGCGGGGGCCGGGGCAGACGATGCGCTCGAAGATATTTTCCTGCGTTTGACCGGCGAGAATGTGGCGCGCGAAGTGATGGCAGTGCTCGATGCGTGATGCGAATTCAGTTGAATCAAAGGCAAATTTGAACGGGGCAACGCCACTTCATTTGCTGCTGCCCAAGTGGCGAATGGCGTTACACCGCGTCAAGCAAAACAAACGTGGCGATTTTCGTCAGACCTTTGTCGTGGCGCTGTTGGGGCTCGCATTCTGGATCGCGAGTTTCTCAATTGCGTTCAAGCTGTTGCAGTATTTCAAGAACGCCGAAGACATCGGCAGCATGCTCGCAGGCAAAGTACTCGCGATGATATTGATGGCGTTCGGTTCGATCTTGCTGTTGTCGAATGTGGTTTCGGCGCTCTCGAATTTCTATCTCGCCCGGGATCTCGATCAGATCGCGGCGGCACCTGTTCGTTCGTGGACGCTGTATCTCGCACGCCTGGGAGAAACGGCACTTCATTCAAGTTGGATGGTGGCGCTGTTGCTCGTACCGATTCTCTCGGCGTACGGGTTCGCGTATCATGGTGGCGTGGCGTTTATGCTGTTCGCGATCGCCACTATGTCAGCGTATTTGCTGATTCCAGCGGCGTTGGGGGTAGCCGTGACATTAGTGCTGGTAAACGTGTTTCCAGCGCGTCGCACGCGAGATTTGTTAAGCGTTATCACGGCGCTTTCTGTAGCTGGACTGGTGTTGTTGTTTCGTGCAGCACGGCCAGAACGACTGGTGCGCCCGGAAGGATTCAAGACGTTTACTGATTTCATTGCAGCGCTTGATGCACCGAGCTCGCCGTGGTTGCCCAGTGAGTGGGTGAGCGAAGCGTTGATGGGATTTCTGAAAACTGGTCATGCACTTTTGCCCCTTGGAAAACTTTGGCTGGCAGTAGTCGTGCTTGTTGCGCTCGGCGGCAGCCTGCATGCGAAATTCTGGGCGCGGGGCTTCAGCCAGGCACAGGAAGGCGCACAACGTCGCACCTCGCGTAGCGCAGAACGCCCGATGCTGGACCGCATGCTTGCGTGGTTGTCGCCAACGCGTCGCGAATTGGTATTAAAGGAAATGCGAACGTTTTCGCGTGACAGCACGCAATGGTCGCAGCTCATCATGCTGGGAGTGTTGCTCGTCGTCTATGTCGCCAATGTGCGCTATTTGCCGCTCAAGGGTGACGGCATGACGACGCTGCTGCGCAATGTGATTCCGTTTCTCAATCTCGCGCTCGCTGGATTTGTACTCGCATCTGTTGCCGCACGATTTGTATTTCCAAGTGTCAGTTTGGAAGGACGGTCGCTGTGGATGCTGCGTTCGAGCCCGCTAGCCATGCACGACTTGCTGTGGGCGAAGTTCTGGGTTGGAGCAGTTCCACTTTTGTTGGTTGCCGTTGCAATTGTTGGTGCCACGAACGCGCTGCTGGAAGTGCAGACTTTCGTGAACATCGTTTCGCTGATGGCCATTGCCGCGCTGGTGTTTCCGCTAACTGCGCTGGCACTTGCCTTTGGAACGTATTATCCGCGTTTTGACTCGGAGAACGCCGCGCAAATTCCGACGTCCTTTGGCGGCTTGTTGTTCATGATGACGTCAATTGTGCTGATTGGGGTTGTTGCGTATTCAACCGGACGCCCAGCGGCGCGATGGGTCGTTGCGGGGCATTTCGGCTGGGACCGCGATCCACTCGCGTTGGTCGCGCCCTTCATTCTCGCGGCAGTGGTCTGCATTACCGCGACCCTTGCGCCCATGGTGATGGCGCGCAAGCGACTATCATCAATTGAATTGGGGTAGGCCGTTTCGCATATTGTTGCACTGGATAATTTTCTCCCAACCCCAGCGCATCGCTACCAATGGAACGACGCGAATTCATCGTCACGTCGGCGCTTGGCGCCGCCGGTGCAATCGCTGGTACGATGGCGCGTGAAACGAACGCACCCGACCGCCCCGAACCAGCCGATCCGATAATGGACACTGCCATGCCCCGCGCCACTCGAAAGATCTTGATCGCTGGTGGCGTGTACGGAACGCCATTCATTCGTTACATGGCGCAATTGACTGGCAAGCCAAGGCCCCGGATCTGCTATCTGCCAACAGCTTCGGCCGACAACGCAGATGGTTCTATCGCCTTTTTTCAGAATTGCGCGCCCCTCAACGTGGAACCACACGTGCAAAACAGCTTCATCGAGAGCCTGAGTCAGAAACTCGGATGGGATGACGTCCTGCTTTCGATGGATGGCATCATCTGTTCTGGGGGCAACACGCTCAACCAGCAGGCCATCTGGAAAGCGCAAGGCATTGATGTGGTATTGAAAGCCGCATGGGACCGCGGAATTGTTCTTGGAGGTGCGAGCGCGGGTTCGCTTTGCTGGTTTGAGGAAGGCACGACCGATTCACGCCCCAAGGCGCTTTCTATTGTGAAATGCCTCGGCTTCATCAAGGGCAGCCATTGCCCGCATTATGACGCGGAAGCCGGTCGTCGGCCCTTATACCAAAAGTTGATCAGCAGCGGCGAAATGAAGTCCGGTTACGCTTGCGACAATGACGCTGGCATCTATTTCGAGGACGACGAGGTGAAACGCGTTGTGTCTACGAAGCCGGAGTCAAAAGTGTATTACGTGAGCATGGTTAGCGGAAAAATCAATGAACGCGCAATGGCTGGAGAAGCGATCGCCTGAGCTAAATCACGCCGCCGCCAATCCTTCTCCGCAACCAACGCAAAATCGCGCACCCACAAGTTCAACTCGCGTGCCACAGGTTTTGCAATTACCGGCAAGATAACGTCCACAACTCGAACAGAAAATTGCATCAGGTTCGGGGCGTGGTCCGCACACGGTGCAATCCTGAATTGAGTTTTTCGCTCTGCGAATTGCCGCTTCAACCATGTCATCCGTAACGGAACCAAACGCTGCTGCGAGTTCAATTCCCGCGTTGTCTTCGGCGCGCAGTTCCGCGAGTGCATCGCGTGTGTACGACGCGCGAAGCGATTCGTAGTCTTTATCCGAGAGTTTGCCGGTAGCCTTGTCAAATTCGATTTCGCGAAGCGCTGCGACTGCGGTTCCCTCAACGTTTTTCTTCTCTGGACTTGGCTTGACCGACAAATCGTCGAGCGATTCATTCGTTGAAAGCAGCGGCGACAATACTACCGACAGCGCGGCGAGTGCCAACACCGTTCCAGTTGCGAGCGGAATAATTCCTTCGGGAAGCGCCATGCTAGCGCTTCACTTCAGCTGAATTTCCAGGACTCATCGACTGTCGTCGCGCAATGCAGCACGCAAGCGATCCATTTCCTCTTCCGTCGCGTCGACTTCAGGAATACGCGTAACTGCATTCGCGGCGGCGTTCGCGGCCGCCAATTTTGCATTTCGACGCCATCCGCTGAGCACAAAGCTGATCACAACCGCGCCAACACCAAGCGCAACAAACGGCGCAAACCAGGCAATAAGGTTCAAACCCTTCTTGGGCGGCGCCATGAGGATGGCGTTCCCGTACACGCCGAGCATCGCTTGCATGATTTCGTCGGCCGAATATCCGCCCGCCACCAATGCCTGCACGTCGCGATGCACCGCCGGCGAATTGCCACAGGTGAAGTCAGTTGTGCGACAGGAAAAAACGTCCTGTGTGCATGGACACGGACACGCTAACTGCCGCTCGAATTCGTCGATCTGTTTGTCATTGAGCAGCGGCCTGGCGTTGGGTTTTGGCGCACGACGAACAGCCTTGTAGTAATCGCCGTCCATATCAATCTGCCCGGCACCAGCAGCCGTTTTCGCCTGGGCGGTGTCTTGCTGCCCGAGGTTCATGTTCATGGGCATGCGCATTGCTTGCGCCGGTTTCGCGCGAGCGGTCAACACAACTGCACCGCCCGCAACCAATGCAGCACCAATTGCGGCGCGACCGAGAAAATCCCGACGAGTTACAACTTCATCGCTGTTATTCACGTACTCAATCTCCTGCGCCAACGAGATCGGGCGTTGCCGCTGGAAGTTCGGCTACGTAACCGCCCTGTCGCGCGCGCGTTTGCGCTTGCGGCCACATCACAATGAGGCCACCAAACGCCATGATTATTCCGCCATACCACACCCACCACACCAACGGGTTAAACGTGATGTGAATGGCGGCGGTGTCGGCGTTAATGGCGCCCGTAAATACGAGATACACGTCCAGGGAAGGCGAGGACATGATCGCAACTTCTGTAGACGGTTCAAACGTTGGATTGCCGCGGCTGTCAACGTGCTGACGCTTTTCGCTGCTCATCAGCCCCATCGACTTGCCATCTCGCGTGACTGCAAACGTTGCGGACACTACACTGCGATTCAACACTTCAAATCGCGAAATGCCCTGGCTCGTGAATTTCCACGTGTGTCCGTACGCGTCCTTGGCTTCGACACTTTCGCCCGTCTTGAGCGTCGCCGGCAAATCATTCTTGAACATCAGGCCGGCAAATGCGCAAAACAGAATGACCACGCCAAAGTGCACGATGTAGCCGCCGTAGCGGCGACGATTGCGACCAATCAAACGCAGTGCTGCCACGACTAATCCTTCCCCGTACATTCGCGTGCGCGCCG
>JBDUAX010000285.1:0-6075 GCA_040004455.1 Gemmatimonadaceae bacterium | reverse complement strand
CAACTCAGAAACTGATCTCTCGAGCAGCGAAAACTGCTCGAGCATTGCTTTGCCGGTTGCAGTGGGGTCGAGCACTCCCGCTTTTTCCTGACTGACGCGCAGCTTGCGACCTGAATCGCGTAAATCTGCTTGCACGGAATCGACCGCTGCCATAAGAAACTCAAGACGGCGCTGGTTGATACCGCGATCAACCCCCCGACGACGAATGAGATACGTCTGCACCAGCAGATTCGGTGCGGCGGCCACGCTCACTGAATCGTGCGCACGATAACGAATGCCAACAACGTCACCCGAACGTTGTCGCACGTCAAAGTCATCGGCAGCATTGTCAACCGCTTCTTCGCGATCGTAAATGCGCGCGCGCAGTGCCGAACTGCCAGCGCGAATCCACACACTTCCTTCGGAAAACGTGTTGGCGCCGGCAACGAGATCGACAACGCGTGGCTTAAAGCGACTGGGCAGTCTGAGCGAATCAACAATTGATTCCGGTGCCATTCGCGCAGGATCCACTGGTAACACCTGCAACCGCAGTGAATCAACAACCGCGCCAATTACCGAGCGCGATCGCAGGATTTCCAATTCCGTATCAAGTTCTTCCGCCTTTCCTCCACCCAGCGCACTCGGCGCCAATTCAGCAATCGGACCAAGTTTGCTTCGGAGCCCGGCAGTGGGATCGTTCGCAGTGCGGATAAGCACGCGCGAGTTCGATTCGAATTTTGCGGGAATAAGCCAAATGACCAGCAGCGCGCCAACCAAACCAACCAGTGCGCCAATTACCAACCACCACCAACGCAACATGAGTGTACGAATCAACTGCGTTAAATCGAGTTCCTCGTTCGCTGAATCCGTCATCGTGTTACGGCGACGGCAATGGAAACGATCAGGCCCAGTGCGCCAAGTATTGCTGGTACGTTGCGCCGAACCCACGATTCACGATCGACCATCAGCGCATCACCCGATCGCAGCGGCTTCGTTTGCGCACTTAGCGCCGACCAATTCTCCAAGCGTTCACTTATGTCACCACGAATGAGATTGACGTGCCGAATTTCGGCGATTCCCGTAACGCCCTGCGCCGATGCAATCGCGTCGCGAATTGATGCTGTGGTTTCAAGAAACAGAACGCCGGGTTTGTTCACTTCTCCGAACACCGTGATGCGACGGAGCAGCGAGAGATAAACGTCACCGCTCAAATACACGCGCGCGTAGAGTGTGCGGATGCTGTCGGCCAACTGGCCAGGCCCCATGGCCGACCCGTTGATCGGACCAACTCGCGGCAACGTTACCACCCCTCGCTGATCCACACTCAGCGTCTCAGCAACGGCAGTCTCCCCAGGCAAACGCAGGATTACACGATCACCCGGGCCCAACGCGTTGGCAGTCTGCGCCGCGGAGAGGTGGGGAAGGGCAACTATTAATAGAAGGCACACGCTCTGAACTGCGCCTTTGAGTCGCGAATGGGTCACGCGCGGAAGCTTAGAGTGTGCCCGAAAATGGGGCAATGGTTCGGCGGTCCAGGGAATGGTGCGGTTGAGCCCGTTTTGGTGCCTGAGAACCACATCGTTTGTGGTTCTACCACCACAGCAATCTGTACCATAACAGCATTATGGTCGTGCTCGCCAAGCATCACCAATAGTTGAGTTCGTTATTTTCAAATTTGTAAAACGTTTATTCACAACAACATGCATCGTTGTAGACGAATTTTTGTTGGCTCTTGGCACCGTTTACGGCGATCTCGGCCGTTTTCTTGATATACAGGAGCCTGTCAGAGTTCGCGGGGAGGTCATCTCCAGCTACTCAATCTCAAGTTCCTACGGAGCACCAAAGTTATGCGCACGATCAAGGCTTCTCTCCTAGCACTTGGCCTGGTTGCAGCACTCACGACGTCGTCGGCCGCACAGCAAGTGGGCTTTGATGACGTCACGTCTGCGCCGATGGCCTTCCTGTCCAACGGTTATCAGGGGCTTAACTGGTCCAATGCCTTTGTGATGGACGGCGTGGCATGGTACGGCTCGGCCGGAGCGGCCGGCGGTTTCAACGCCGGGCTCACATCAGGCAAATACGTCATGTCGAACGCGGGCGCTCAGGCTCTCGCAATCAGCAGCCTATCGAGCTTCAACTTGCTGGGAGGAAATTTCGCGGCCAGCTGGACGAACGGTTTGACTGTAACCGCCATCGGATATTCAGGCGCGAACGTACTGTACAACCAGAGCTTCAATCTCAACTGGAGTTCGTCGACGTACATCGATCTCGGCATGTACGGCATCGATCGCGTGGTGTTCACGAATTCTGGGGGCACTGTTGATGCTCGCTTTAACTCGGACAACAACCGCTCGTTCGTGGTCGATGACATGACGTTCAGCGCAGGCGATGCGCCAAAAGCAGCGTTCATCTCTGATGTTGTCCTTACGCAGGACGTAGTTCCAGAGCCGATGACCCTTGGTCTCGTCGGACTTGGCCTGCTTGTAGTGGGCGGTTTGAAATCACGTCGTAAGCACCTCGCTGCATAATTGCAGACACAACGCCCACGGATTCGCGGACTACACTCAGGCGAGAGTTACCACGACGAAGTGGAGATGTAATAGAAGTCGCCGGCATCTCGACATGGGTGCCGGCGATTGCTTTTATGCCAGGACGCTTTGTAGTTGTGCGATGGTTTCGGCAACAGTGTCGTTCCAGGTGAAATGCACAGCACGTGCGCGTGCAGCCGACCGTCGCTCGACAATCATTTCCGGTGAACACACCAATGCGTCTTCAATGAGCGCGGCCAAAGCCGAGGCGTCGTTCGGCCTATAGTATTGTGCGGTGTCAGCGAAGAATTCCGGCATTGGGCGGGCATCGGTACTGATGCACAATGCGCCGTTCGCCATCGCTTCCAAGGCCGTGTTAGGGCACGCTTCCACTCGACTTGTCATGAGAAACGCAACGCATCGCTGGTACGCCCAGCGCATTTCAATTTCGTTAAGATGGCCAAGCCAACGCACGCGGGACTTCACATTCAATTCCGACGCGAGAGACGTGAGAGTAGTCCGGTATCGTTCCGATCCGTTGCCCGCCACGGCCAGAATAACTTTTGAATTGCCGACCAACGACAACGCGCGAATTGCATCTTCAATACCGCGATAGCGCAATAGCGATCCCGCGATAAACAGGAACGGGCTCACGGTGAGTGCACTTAGCGATGCTGGTGTTGCGGCAACATATTCGGCAACATCGACGCCGTGGTAAACCACGCCAATTCGATTTGGTTCGACGTTCCATTTGTTTTCGAGAAATTCGCGTACGAACTGCGACACCGCGATAACGCGCTGTGAATTCGTGACAGCGCGCCGCGCCAAACGTGCGCCGAGATAATTGCGAGCCCACGAAGTGGTTCCATCGCGCAGTGAGTCGGGCAACATCGGCTCCATGTTGCGCACCATTGAAACGACTGGAGCGCCGCAGTCGAGGTAGCGCGCGGTCGGGATGAGTACAACATCGGGCGTCCATGCGATTACGCGTTTGCGAAGCGCGCTGAAACCGCGCCACTGCTCACCCGGTTGCCAGCTCAACACGCTGTGTGAATTTCCCGCAACCTTTTCCTGGCCCGGGGGCACGGCAACCATCAAGTCGCGCACAACGTTCGAATTCTCAAACGCAGGCACGACGTGCTGGAGATATTTGCGATATCCGCCACTTAGTCCGCCACCGGTGAGATTCAACATCGCGACTCTTATTGGCGTACCCTCGTCGATACGTCGGGCAATTCGATGTTGTATTCGCGCCGCCATAATTCCAGCATGGCCAAGGCGAATAGCCGCGATCCGTTGTTGAGCCCCTTGCGCTGCCCCGCAAAGAGCGACGAAACCATTTTGTGATCGAGCAATGCGCTCGGTGCGTCCATCAGAATACTTTCAATGTGTTTACCCCAATCGCCGCGAAACCAGTCGGCCAACGGAATGGAAAAGCCGCGCTTGCGATTGATATCGAGCGTTCGTGGGAGCAGTCGTTTGGCGAGCCGTTTGAGCAGGACTTTACGCTCGCCAAGTGTGGTACGCAAATCGCGCGGTACTTTGCCGAACGCGAATTCAATGATACGCTGATCGAGAAATGGCGCGCGAACCTCGAGCGACGCCAGCATACTGGCGCGATCAACCTTTACGAGAATGTCGTCGCACATGTACGTCGCGAAGTCCGCACGAGTGAGCTGCTGCAGAGTGTCGCGCACGCTCGCGGCCTGTTTGGTTCGGAGAGCATCTACCGGCATGCCATTTACCACGCTCCGAGCAATGGAGCTGATTGCATAGCGCGATGCGTCGTCGAAGTACAACCCCGTTTGCGCCACGGCCGCGGTGGGATCGAGCGCGATTGATTGCGCGTACGTGCGACCGCGAAAACCGATTGGCAGAAGACTCGCGGCCGCGCCCACTGGTTTGCGAATGAGCGCGGGAATTTTCCGCCGCAGCGCCTGCTGAGCCAACACAACCTGATATAGCTTGTAGCCGCCAAACAATTCGTCGCCACCGTCGCCGCCGAGTGCGACTTTGCAGTGCGGTTGGATGAGGCGCGACACGAGGTGTGTTGGCAGCATCGACGAATCAGCAATCGGCTCGTCGAATTGGTGCACGAGTGACGGAAGCAAATCGAGACTTGCGGGTTCGGCCACGAGTTCGTGATGTTCCGTGCCAAAATGCTTCGCGACTATTTGCGCGTACGGGCCTTCGTCAAAATCACTGTGCCCGGGGAATGCGATGGTGAACGTGCGCACTGGTTTTGACGAGACCCGCGCGGCCATTGCAACGACGAGACTTGAATCAACGCCACCGGAAAGCAACACGCCGACGGGAACATCGGCCACCAACTGTTCGCGCACCGACGCTTCGAGCAGCGAATCGAGTTTGTCTACGAGATCCCCTTCGTTCGCCTGCTCGCTGTCGGGCGGCGACGGGAGACGCCAGTACGACTCCGTCTCGAAGCGACCGGTGTTCAAGTCGAATGTCGCGGACGTCGCCGGCGCGAGTTTGCGAATGCCAGCGACAAGACATTGATCCCCGGTTACGTAACCAAACGCGAGGTAGGAGTTGAGCGCGTCGGCATCCATGACGCGCGGCACAGCGGGATCGGCCAGCAATGCTTTCAGTTCCGATGCAAAGCGCAGTTCGTTGCCAGTAATAGCGTAGAAAAGTGGCTTCTCACCGGCCCTGTCGCGAACAAGAAACACGCGCGCGTTCTCGGCGTCGTACAGCGCAATAGCGAACATCCCGCGCAATCGCCGAACGCAGGCAGTTCCCCACGCGCGATAGGCATTAATGATGACTTCCGTATCGCTGTGACTACGAAAACGGAAACCCATATCTTCGAGTTCCGCTTTCAATTCGGCAAAATTATAGATCTCACCGTTGAACACAATTGCAATTCGCGGTTCCCCTTGTTCATCGCTGAACATCGGTTGATGGCCGAGCGGCGACAGATCGAGAATTGAAAGGCGTCGGTGCGCGAGTCCCACTCGGCCATCGGCGGACCACCACTCGCCGGCATCGTCTGGCCCGCGGTGCTGCAAGCAGTCGCGCATGATCGTGAGCGGTGGACGCTTGTTCCATGACACGCGCGAAACCGCGCCAACAATGCCACACATTTAGCTAGCGCTCACAGGCTGACGCATGGCGATTGGCAAATTGCTAAGCCTTGATCGAGCGTGCGGCGAGGATGCGTGTTTTCGCAATCATGTTCCACGTGAGGAGCGCCAACGCCAGCAATGACATCAACAACATCATTCGCAGGCTGTTCTGCAACACGGAACTCGGCGGCGAAAAAAAGAATTCCGCATTGGGCAACCCCAACATGGAAATGCCGAGTGCGCGTGCGAAAACGTTTTGTGAAAGGAGGAGTGTATTGAAAAACACCAGGTTGAAGACGTTGGTAACCAGCAATACCAGCAAACCTACCGGGCCGAATTCCCAGAGCGAAATCGCCGTGGCGGAGACAGGAACAACCATCCCTCTTTCCGGATCGCCGTAGGCTTTTGCCGCAATGCGATACGGCGTTCCAAAGTATGTGCCGTCACGGCTTGTTGGAACCGGTTTGGTTGGATACAACACG
>JBDUAX010000672.1:0-1834 GCA_040004455.1 Gemmatimonadaceae bacterium | reverse complement strand
CGCTGCGGTCGGCGTCGCGAAGGGCGTGTTCAGTGCCGCGCGGAATCAGCACGGCGTCGCCCGTTGAGAGGGAGATCGAGCGTTTTTTCCCATTGTCGCTATTTGGCAGGTCGAGCCAGCCGCTGCCGCGCGTCACTACATAGAAACTCAGGTACGGGCGCGAGGGCACTTGCAGGCGCCAGGGGGAGCCCAGGTCGAGGCGGCCGAAGACCGCGGTTACGAGGTGAACCGAGTTTAGAACCTCGCTCATGACGTCGATTCCAGAATCCGCGTGATCTGGACGACTAGACAATAAATCAGTGTTTTTGTGCATGGATAATCTTCACCAATTGCCTATTCTTAAGTCAAGCCGGTTTTAACGGCACAGACTCATTCAAGGACAGAATTTTATGTTAGTCGGACAGTTGGCGGGCGCTGCGGCGCAGGAAAGTGGTTCATTTGGGGCCGGTTTGCTGGTGGTCCGGGTAATTTTCGGCCTGATCATGGCGGCCCACGGTTCACAGAAGTTGTTGGGCTGGTTTGGCGGCCACGGGTTGGCCGGAACGGCTGGCTTCTTCGAGTCGATCGGATTTCGCCCGGGCAAATTGTTCGCCGCGGTAGCGTCGGTTTCTGAGGTGGCGGGGGGTCTGCTGTTGGCGGCTGGGTTGTTCTTTCCGTTTGCGCCAGCACTGTTGGTTTCGGTAATGATCGTCGCCGCTGGTAGCGTGCATTGGCCGAACGGCTTGTTCGCGGCCAAGAACGGAATTGAGGTTTCTCTGATGTACGGCGCGATGGCGTTTGCGCTGGCGTTGACCGGCCCGGGGCAGTATTCGCTCGACACACTGATTGGTCTCGATACGCTTTGGACCGTCAAGGAAGCGTGGGTCGTGTTGGGCCTGGCGATGGTTGGTGGATTCGCCAATCTCGGTTTGCGCAAAGCGACGTTGTCGACGGCACCGGCGGCATAAAGCGGACTGCGCACTGCAAGCTGCGCAAGGCGGGTGGTGTAAGGCGAGTCGCGAAACAAGAGCAGCGTCACACGGACATTGATGTAGAGCGCTGAGGGAGCGGCCGCTTTCTCAGCGTGGTTTTTCACACGGACTGCGGCATTGTTGTCTGACAATCTTCGTTTCAACAGAGCAAATTGCGCGATTCAGGACGTCGCCCAAAACGCTTGATGATGGAGATTCATGACGACCAGGCTCGCGGTCCTTCGTTTTTTTTCGCCGAACATGCGCACTCCCGACTTCGCACGCACGCTCCTGAGGAATGCACTCGTCGTGAGTTCGTTGTTGGGCATTGCTCAATCGCCGGTTGAAGCGCAGCGCGCTGCTATTCCAACTCCGGAATCGATATTGGGATTCGCCGTCGGCGCAGACTTCAAGCTCGCGACGTACGACGAGTCCATGAAATACTTCTCGGCGCTCGCAGCTTCGAGCAATCGCGTCAAGTTGATTGACGTGGGCAAAACGGCCACTGGACATCCGTGGACATTGGTGCTGATCTCATCGCCGGAGAATTTGGCGAAGATTGATCGCCTGAAGGAAATCGCGCGGCGTTTGGCGCATCCGGAGAATTTGACTGACGATCAGGCGCGCGCGCTCTCGCGCGAGGGGAAAGCGTTTGTTGATATCAGTGGTGGGTTGCACGCGAGTGAAATTGCCGGCTCGCAACACACCATTCAGTTGGCGTACAACATAGTCGCGCATCCCGACAGCGCGCCCATCAAGGCAATTCTTGATAACACCGTGTTGTTGTTGTGGCCGTCAATTAATCCCGATGGGCAGAACATTGTTGTGAATTGGTATCGCGAAGTAGTGGGAACTCCATATGAGGTGAGCCCGCTGCACGAGTT
>JBDUAX010000284.1:0-6078 GCA_040004455.1 Gemmatimonadaceae bacterium | reverse complement strand
CGTCGCGCGGAACAACGATCAATCACTCTCCGCAAGCAATTCGCTGGTTGATTGCAGCCGATTCGGCGTTTCACC
The DNA here is from genome assembly GCA_040004455.1 of Gemmatimonadaceae bacterium. Lineage (GTDB taxonomy): Bacteria > Gemmatimonadota > Gemmatimonadetes > Gemmatimonadales > Gemmatimonadaceae > Gemmatimonas. The sequence goes on along the minus strand of JBDUAX010000284.1, from coordinate 6,003 downwards.
TGGCCGTCACTTTTGCACCGGAAAGCGCATCGTTCTGGCGCGATATGGCGCACTTCGGAATGAACAGTGGCAGCGTGTTTCTACGCTTTCGCGCGGAGAACTGGACGGACAAGGGGTTGGAGGCCGCTGTGAAAGCTGGTGACAGCATTCTGGTTGCTGAGTTAGCCGACGACGCGGGGATGATAAAGTGGCGTCGCTATGAAGGTGTGGCCGATCAGGCGCTGGATATCGAAACTGGTCCGATGTTCAGCAAGGCACAACGCAAATTCGGCGTAGAAATTCGCCGAGATCAAATGGTGAAGCCGGCGAATTCGTTTCCGGGATTTGCCGACTACACAGAGGCGATGAATTTTTTCCTGCGCGCTAACAATGCGAATCCGACCAACGCGCACGCGCGTCACCACCTGTACATGGTGCTGGCCGAGCGGGCACAGTGGGCTGAATTGTTGAAGGCGAGCAAACGGCAATTGCAGGTGGCGACGTGGGACTACGAAGCATGGCTGGCACGCGGGCTGGCGAGCACACGTTTGTATCAAACAGCCGATGCGGCCGCGGCGTTTGACAGTGCGATGGCATACATGACTCCGCAACAAGTCGCGTCCTACAAGCGATTTACTCGCATTCTGCCTTCGAAGGTGTGGGAAGGGAATGAACATCTGCGTGACGCCGAAACATTCAACAAACTCGACGCCGGCGAAAAAAACGTCACGGAAGAAATGGCGTGGGCACTGCTCGACCCACTCGCCGTAACACCGGAAAATGAATATCGCAGCGAATTTTACGCGCGAGTCGCATTTGCCGATTTGCGTTGGACGGCCGAAGATCTCGACAAGCGCGGGTCGAACACGGACCGCGGTGATGTTCACGTTCGGTATGGTCCACCCGATCGCGTGTTGAGTATGTCCGCGCCAGGTGCCGGCATACTCCTGGTTTGGCGATACAATAACGGCCTCACGTTTATATTAGATCAAGTTCCGATGTATGGCATAGCGCGATTCGCGCAGCCCGAATTGGTGAAACTGGCAGGGGCAGAAACTCCAGTTGCATTCAACAACGTTCCAATTGCGCGCCTGATTGACACCGTTGGTGTGCGCGTCGCAGCGTTCCGAGGCACACACGATTCCCTTGACGTCGTGGTGGTCGCGGATATTCCGGCCGCGAAGATGCTCAAGGGCAGCGAACTCGGGGGTGTTCTGCCGTTCAACATCAACTCGCGCATCATCGACAGTCGAGCGCAAGCGCGCCAAGTGCAAAGCAAAACAGCGAAGGTCAATGCGTCGACGATTCCTGACCGACTCGCAGCGACCTGGACGCAGTGTGTCGGCCCCGGCGTAAATTTTGTGCGCGTGGAAGCGTATCAACCCGACACGCGACGAATTGCCCACGGCGTTCTAAGCGTCGACGCTGCGCGACCGAACGGCTTCGGCATGAGCGATATTCTACTCGGCGAAAAACTATCGGAGTCGAGCGGCAATGCGAGTCGTTGGAGCGATGTGAAGATTGACCCGACGTTCGGCACGTTCCGCGTTGGCGAACCCATTGGACTGTTGTGGGAGAATTACAAACTCACCAGCGACAATGGCAGCGTGCGCTATAAGGTCAACATCGATGTGCGATCGGCGGCGGGCGGCGGAATCAAGGGGATTGTGGCGCGAGTACGCTCAGCGTTTGGTGCGACACTTGGGCAGGGCAAGGAAAACAGCGGAACCATTGTTGTGTCGTTCCCGCGCACGGCGCCGGCGCGTGATGTGACCGTGGAATCGATGTCGCTCGACCTGGGAACGGCGAAGCCCGGTGTGTATCAGTTGAAGGTGGAAGTCGTTGACGCCGTAACGGGCACGACAACATCGCGCGTAACACAATTTCGCATTGAGAAGTAACAAACGATGCAATCAACGCAAAATGAATAAACCGCGCTTGAGCAACACACACTGAAATGCCGACAATCAACCGCCGTGATGCCAAATATGCCATCTGGTTGATGTGCATTTCGCAACTCACGCTCGCGTTTCTGCTGCCAGCGCAAAAACCACTGAGTGATAGCAGTCGCGCCAAGCAATCACAGCAAACGATTTTGGCAGGCGCTACAGCTCGCGCTGATTCGATTGCAGACGCCGGTGATAGTCTGGCCGCGTACGCGATGCTCGACTCGATGGTGAAGCATTCTAAGCGCGATGGACCGGCCTGGCACGCATACGGAGTACTCGCGTGGAACATGGCGCATTCGTCACGCGTCGATCTCGTAAATAAATCACAACAGGCAATTCGCTGGCTCATTGCTGCCGATTCGGCGTTGCACCTGGCCGCCGCGTACGCACCCGACAGCGCCATCTATTGGCGCGACATCGCGCGGTTCAAGTTGGATGCGCGAAGCGGGTGGCAGCAATTCGCTGCGGGCGATTTCATGGCGAAAGCAGTTGATGCGGCCGAACGCGCTGGCAATAGCGAGCTAACTGCAGAGATGGCCGACGAAATGGGCATGATTCAGTTTCGCGAATATGAAACACAGGCGGCCATCAGTGACGGAAATGAAATGGCCTCAAGAACTCTTCTGGGAGACCCGGAATTCCTCGGCTTTGCACCGTACACATTTGCTCTCGACTACTTTCTGCGAGCAACCAAGGCAAATGCGAAGTACCCGCTTGCGCGTCGGCATTTGTATATGACTTACGCCGAGCGTGGAAATTGGAAAGAGCTGTTATCGGCGAGCGGTGTGCAACTTGCGCACGATTCGCGTGACAAAGATGCGTTACTGGCGCGTGGATTGGCTTACGAACGTCTGGATAGAAGCGCAGAAGCTTCAGTGGTGTTTGACAGCGTATTGGCGCTGATGACGCCGGAAGCGCGTGCATCGTTCACGCGCATTTCGCGACTGCTGCCAACCAGCGTCAGTCAAAGAAGCCAGTACCTCCCCGATTCAATCACGTTTTCGCGAATGATTCCGGCGCAACAAGAGCTCGTTGAAAAAATGGTATGGGCACTTCTCGATCCGCTCATTGAAACAAAAGAGAACGAGTATCGCACGGAATTTTTCGCACGCATTGTATTTGCCGATTTTCGGTTCACTCGTGAAGCGCAAGGTATTTACGGCCCCGATTCCGACAGGGGCAGCGTCTTCATTCGACACGGTCCACCAGATTTTCAAAGCGCCTTCTTCGCGCTGCAAATGGGAACGCACACCTGGCGCTATCGTAACGGATTGACCGTGACGTTCAAGGAACCGTCGAGGACGAAAATTGCTGCGGGACAGAATACCAACCAACTCAAAAATTCTTCCCCCGTCAGTTGGGACAACGTTCCAATCACCCGGCTCACCGATCAATCGCAGTTGCGTATCGCGGCGTTCAGAAAATCTGCCGACTCAGTGGACGTGGTTGTTGCCGCCGACATTCCCGCGTCAAAAATGGTTGGCAAAAGCGACATGGCGGGACCGATTCCGCTAAACGGCAGCACGCGTGTGATCGACGGCCAGGTGAAAGAACATCAAATATTTACCTGGAAAGAAAGTCTCGACGTAACAAACGTGCCTGATCACCTCATGAAGGGTTGGACACACCAGGTCGGCGCCGGTTTGAACATCATCAGGTTTGATGAATTTCAACCGGACACGCGCCGCGTTGCGCGCGGTATCGTGGCCGTCGATCCCGCGCGTCCAACGGGATTCGGGTTGAGTGATATTCTGTTTGGTTCAATCACGTCGACTGCGGACAAGTCTGCCAATCGTTGGCGCGACGTCAAGATCAAACCGAGTGTGGGATTGTATAAAGTGGGCGAATCGATCGGGATGGTGTGGGAGAACTACGAGCTGGCACGCGCAGGAAATGAAGTGCGCTACAACGTGTCGATAACGATTGCGCCGGTGCCGGATGCGTGGGACAAGGCCGCTGGCAAAACATTTGATGAACCGACGCCACCAAAAGGCATCGTCGCAAGAATCCGGAGTGCATTTGGTAACACGGAGCTTGGTCAATCGAACGGTAAAGGCTTTACCGTGACCTTTTCTCGCACCGCGGAGGCGCGCAGCGTCATTGTTGAATCGATGACGCTCGATTTACCGAAGGGGAAACCCGGAGTTTACGATCTGAAAATCGAAGTGACCGATTCGGTGAGTGGTTTGAAGTCCTCTCGGTTAACGCAATTTCAAGTGGTGAAATAACATGAAAACCATTCGCATTCGCGACGCCGCGGTGACGATGGCGTTTCTGATCTGTGCAACCGCGCAAAGGTTGCATACACAAACTCGCCCTGATTCCGCGAAACTCAAGCAGACGGTTTCAGCAAGCGTTGCACTACAAGCGGACTACGTGGCCAACGCTGGCGACAGTCTCGCCGCGTACAAAATGCTCGACTCAGCCGTTCGCGTGAACAGGCGGGATGCGGCGGCCTGGCATCGCTATGGCATGATGGCATGGAGCATGGCGCGCTCATCGCGCGGCAAATTCGTCAACTCATCGCCGCAGGGCATTCGCTGGTTACTGGCTGCCGATTCAGCGATGCATTTCGCCGTCACACTTGCGCCGGATAGTGGCGCATATTGGCGCGACCTAGCGCGATTCTATCTCAACAGCGGCAGCGTATTTCAACGCTTGCGCGCACAGGACTACGTCACGAAGGGACTCAGGTCGGCGGAGAAGGTCGGAGACAAATTACTGATTGCCGAACTCTCCGACGAGCGCGGAATGATTTTGTGGCGGCGCTATGAAGGCCTTGCGCATCGATCCATTCCGACAAATGACGCGCCGCCGGAAGGAATTTATAGCAAGGAGCAGGCGAAGCACGGCGTCGGCATTCGCCGCGATCAGTTAGTTGAACCCAAAACGCATTTCAGTGGTTTCGCGGAATATTCAGAAGCGCTGCAAATGTTTCAACGCGCGCTGGATGTGAATTCACTCAACGTACGTGCACGACTGCATGTGTACATGGCGCTGGCGGAGCAGAAGAACTGGAATGAGTTGCTCGCATTCGGCGTTAGACAAATCGCCGCTTCGCCGTGGGACTTTCAAGCGTGGGCAGCGGTCGGTCTCGCGCAGCAACGTCTTAACCACGATAATGCTGCCGCCGCCGCATTTGACAGCGCGTTGGTGCTGATGACCCCCGTAGCCCGCGGCGAGTACACGCGGATAACACGAATACTTCCACCCAAATCGTACGGAGAAAATCGTGCGACTGACTCCACCGATTTTGCAAAACAGTCAACAACGCAGCAACAGTTCACCGAAAATTTGTTTTGGTCGGTGGTCGACCCGTTGGCAGCAACACTCAACAACGAACTGCGCACAGAATTCTACGCGCGCGTGACGTACTCCGACCTGCGTTGGACCTCGGATGATCTCGATCATCGCGGAGCCGACAGCGATCGTGGTGAAATTCATATTCGGATGGGACCACCAGATTTGATCACGGGCTCAACGTGGCGCTACAATAACGGGTTCAGCATCACGTTCTCGGAGCCACCAACTTTCGGCACCGGAAGAATTGCATTTGGTGAACGAAGCCTCGTTGATTCTATTTTAAGAGAGAATCCGGTGCGCTGGGACAACGTGCCGGTTATGAAATTGACGGAATCGATAGACGTTCGTACTGCGGCTTTTCGCAGCGTCAGCGATTCAATGGACGTTGTCGCTGCCGCCGACGTCCCAACAAAACACTTGGCGAGCCAAACGGAGTTAGCTGGGGCGTTGCCATTTACAATGAGTTCACGCGTCATCGATGCGCACGTTGCAACACACGCAGTGCAATCGCTGACCAGGAAGTTCGACGCGGATTCAGTTCCGAACACACTCACGCAAAGCTGGACATCGCGCGTTGGTCCTGGCCTCAATCTGATTCGCGTGGAAGCCTATCAACCGGTCACGCGCCGCATTGCGCGCGGTTTCGCTACAGTCGACGACGCGCGTTCGAACGCCTTTGGCATGAGTGACGTATTACTCGGCAGCCGCGCTCCGGAATCTTCGGCCGCCCCCGCGCGTTGGCGTGATGTGAAAATGACACCGTCCGCCGGCG
>JBDUAX010000671.1:0-1836 GCA_040004455.1 Gemmatimonadaceae bacterium | reverse complement strand
CGCCCATTTACGGCTGGCTGCTGTTCCTTTCGAGTTGGGCTGGTCGCGCAGCGGTGGCCTGGGCATTCGGACCGGTCGTCGCGCTTTGGGTCGCGGCCGCAGCGGCGGGTACGGGCGCAACGAATTTTTTCGAGGAACGGATGAAGGAGCTGGTAGGCGGATGGTTGGACGATGCGATCGTCTGGCCGCGCAATGTGGGGAGCACCTCTTTTGTAGAGCCGGCGTTAGGCAATCTGCTGCACACGCCGCACCTGTGGTTTGGATTGGTGTTCACCACGCTTTGTGTGGCAGCGGCTGTGCATGTACGGAAACATCGGGAGTCGAACTGATCTAACGACGTTTCACTGCTACGACGTCCTTTGAAGGAATACGATAATGCATTTGCCTTTCGCAAATCGTCGCGCGCACATGCGGCAACGACATCTGAATGTTTCGTTGCTGGATTTCAAACTCGGCGTCCGCATGTTTGCGAAATATCCCGGACTCTCGTTCGCCTCCGTACTCGGGATGGCAATCGCGATTGCAATTGGCGCGAGCGTGTTCAGTGGTGTCAGAGCGCTGATCGCCCCGACGCTACCGCTTGCGGAGGGCGACCGCGTTGTCGCGGTGCAAACGGTGCGAGCCGATGTCTCTGGCAGCATCGAGCTGCAAGTGCTGCACGACTTCGTCACCTGGCAAACAGAACTGACGACAGTTCGCGAACTCGGCGCGTTTCAATTGAACAATCGAAATCTGATTGTCGGTGATCAGGTGACGGACGTCGTGCCGATCGCCGAAATGTCGGCGTCAGGATTCCGCGTGGCACGCGTACTGCCACTCATGGGCCGCACGCTCGTCGAGGACGACGATCGGATCAACGCGCCGCCTGTGCTAGTTATCGGTCAACGAGAGTGGCACCGATACTTCGACGGCGACCCGAGTATCATCGGCCGAAACGTGCGGTTCAATGAAACGACATACACCGTGGTTGGTGTGATGCCGGAAGATTTTCGCTTCCCGCGAAATCACGGCTTCTGGGTTCCGTTTCAAGTAGATCCATCGAAGTACGAAGTTGGCGATGGGCCGCCGATCGAAGTGTTTGGTCGGCTCGCTCAAGGCGTTACGTTCGAACAGGCAAGCGCACAGGTGACAATGATTGGAAAACGTCTCATCAGTGCGTATCCGAAGACGCATGAATTTCGACGGCCAACAGTCCTGCCCTTCGCGCGCGCATCATCTCTCACAGCTGTCGATCCCGCGCTGGAGTTGCAGTTGTATTTGATTCAGTTTGGCGCCACACTGTTGCTCACGGTGGTTGCCGTGAACGTCGCGGTACTCGTGTATGCGCGAACTGCAACGCGTGCAACCGAGATTGCAGTGCGAACGGCACTCGGCGCCAGTCGTTCGCGCGTAATCACGCAGTTGTTCATTGAGGCGCTGTTCCTCTCGGGAGTCGCTGCAATCGTGGGCTTGTCGATTGCCGCATTCGCACTTCGATGGATCGAGAGTGTGCTCGCACAGGGACAAGAGGGCTTACCGTTTTGGTTTCATCTGAAGATTTCTCCAGCGCTAATCACTTACGTCATCATTCTCGCAGTGGTTGGCGGCGCAGTTGTAGGAATCTTGCCTGGGCTTCGAGCCACGCGGCACGCATTTGGAGGACTGCAACAACTCTCCGCACGTGGTTCGAGCATGAGGCTTGGTTCCACATGGACTGCGCTGATCGTGGTGCAGGTCGCGATGATGGTCGCGATTTTGCCCGCATCGATCTATCACGCGAGTGTGCTCTTACGAGCGGCCATGGTCGACCCGGGATACCCCGCCGAGCAGTTTGTGCGTGCGAGGATTTCGCTGGGT
>JBDUAX010000283.1:0-6085 GCA_040004455.1 Gemmatimonadaceae bacterium | reverse complement strand
ACCGGACCAACCCGGACCTTCACCAGCTTCCAACAACGGCCAAAGTTAGCTCTCAGACCGCGAATCGCAACAGTGATATGGTCACGAATGTTGTCTCGGCCTATCACGTTCTTTGGTGCTTCTCATCACACGGGCCGCCGAAGCTGTCACGCTCCTGCGGTCAATGCTGTCGGAAAGACGCCTCATGCACACATTCCGAAACAACAGGCGTTCGTGATGTGACTGCCTCCCATATAGCGGCTTGAAAAGAATTGTTCCTATATAGATGAATCCGCCACTTCGCACGCCACTTGCCACCCCTGCGACTCCGGACCCTGCCCGGGCAATCCGCATGGCCAAAATCGGCCTGGCGGTGAACGCGCTACTCACGTTAATCAAGCTGGTGGCCGGAATCATGGGGAATGCTTCGGTGCTCGTGGCCGACGCGGTGGAGAGTTCGATGGACATGGTCGGCTCCATCGCGGTTTGGAGCGGGCTCCGCATTGCCAGTCGAGACGCCGACGAGCGGTATCCATTTGGGTATGGTCGGGCGGAGGCGGTTGCAGCGGCAGGGGTGTCCATTTTGCTGCTGGCCGCGGCCATTGGCATTGCGATCTCGTCAGTGGGTCAAATCATCCATCCGCATGACGCTCCCGCGCCATATACGCTGGTGGTGTTGGTCGGCGTCATCGTCGTCAAAACCTTTCTTTTCAAGCGCGTGGCCGCCGCAAGCGTTGCCACGGGAAGCATGGCGGCCGAAGCGGATGCATGGCATCATCGCGCCGATGCAATTACCTCTGCAGCGGCGTTTGTTGGCATTTCAATTGCGCTCATCGGTGGCAAAGGTTGGGAGCAAGCTGATGATTGGGCTGCGCTACTCGCGGCCGCAGTAATCGGTGGAAACGGAATCATCATGCTGCGCCGATCGCTTCGTGACTTGATGGATCGAGCGCCATCATCAGAACTGTTGACGCAGGTTGGCAATGCTGCCTTGTCCACCCCGGGAGTTCTCGCCATTGAAAAACTCAAAGTGCGGCGTTACGGCATGGGTTTGTATGTAGATATTCACGTGCAGGCAAATCCATCGCTATCGCTGCACGATGCGCATGTACTTTCCGGAATTGTGAAAAGTGCAATTCGGCGCGACGTGCCATCGGCGCTTGGCGTGTTAATTCATATGGAGCCCTTCGAGGAGATGAACGCCGGATGAAGAGCATCAAGAAGCATTTACTGGATGGCTTGCGACTTACGCCGGTCGACGCCGACGAGAAGTTTTCGATCAACGACAAGGGCGCGCGTATCGACGGCGCTCCGAAAAAAGACGAGCTGCTTGATCACACCGACGCGCTGCTTGAGCGACTGACGCTTTTGCAGGACGCCTTTCATGCCGATGGCCGACGAGCGTTGCTGCTTATTCTGCAAGGGCGCGATGCGTCGGGAAAAGACGGCACCATTCGCACGGTGTGCGGCGCCTTCAATCCAACTGGCGTGCACGTCAGTTCATTCGGTGTGCCGACTGCAACTGAATTGCATCACGATTATCTGTGGCGCATTCATCAGGTAGTTCCTGCACTCGGCATGATCGGCGTGTTCAATCGATCGCAGTACGAAGACGTACTGGTGGTGCGCGCACGAAAACTGGTTCCGAAAAACGTTTGGGAGAAACGTTATGACCACATCAATGCATTCGAACAAACGCTCACCGATTGTGGCGTAGTCGTTCGGAAGTGCTTTCTGCACGTGTCGCGCGATGAACAGCGCGAACGTTTGCAGGAGCGTCTCGCCGATCCTAAAAAAAATTGGAAATTTCGCATTGGCGATTTGGACGATCGTGCGTTGTGGGATGAGTACAGCCAGGCGTATTGCGATGTGCTGACGAAATGCAGTACGAAAAACGCGCCGTGGTTTGTTGTACCGTCGGACAGCAAGTCTGTGCGCAATTATCTGATCACGCGCATGCTCGTGGAAACGCTTGAGGGGATGGATCTCAAGTATCCGGCCATGGACGCCGACGTTGCCGACAAAGCCAAAGGGTTCAAGTAGAGCTGAAAGTCCGTCGGATTCGATGTCCGAAAACGGCCAGCCCCCTCTGGACGGCGCGGTTACTATGAAGCGTGACCCTAAGCCGAGCAATTTGTATCCGAGCGCTTAACGCGCGAGATGTGCGATTTGACGGAGTGTTCTACGTAGGCGTTTCGTCTACCGGAATTTACTGTCGCCCAGTGTGTCCAGCGCGTCCCCCCAAGCGCGACCGCTGCCGTTTCTTTTCGAATGCGGCCGCGGCCGAGCGTATGGGATTTCGACCATGTTTGCGCTGTCGTCCGGAGTTGGCGCCCGGCAACGCGAGCATGGATGCGTCGGCGCGTGTCGCGCGCTCGGCAGCGGCGCGAATTGCAGAAGGTGCGCTGAACAGTGGCAGTGTCGATGACTTGGCCGACGAGTTTGCAATTACGGGGCGGCAGTTACGCCGCGTGGTGGAGAAGGAAATCGGCGTGTCACCAATTGCACTCGCGCAAACGCATCGGTTGTTGTTGGCGAAGCGATTGTTGACGGATACATCGTTGACGATGAGCGCCGTTGCGTACGCGAGCGGATTCCAAAGTGTTCGCCGCTTCGATGCGCTATTTCAGGAACGCTATCGATTAACGCCAAGTGCGCTCCGAAAACGGGTAAAGAGCAACGCGGAAGTTGAGGCCGAGACAATTTCACTCACACTCGGCTACCGCCCTCCGTTTGCGTGGGACGCGATGCTCAAGTTCCTCGATTCGCACGCGACCCCAGGTGTGGAGTTTGTGCAAGGGGAGAGCTATTCGCGAACGATTGGCATTGGGAGTGTGACCGGTTGGGTTCGCGTGCAACCAGCGCAACTCGCCGGAAAGAAAGCGGCGCGCATTTCCGATGCACGCAGTTTGCGCGTGGAGATTTCAGTATCGCTTACGCCCGTGGTGATGCCGTTGCTCGCGAAAATCCGCCACGCGTTCGATCTCGATGCGGATCCATCAGCAATTGAAGATCAGTTGGCCGCGAGCGGGTTGGAGCAGTTTGTGCGTGCGCGTCCGGGTTTGCGTGTGCCTGGAACTGTTGATGGCTTTGATCTTGCGTTGCGCACTGTGTTGGGGCAGCAGGTAAGTGTGCGCGGTGCGACGACGTTGGCGGGACGGTTTGCAGAGAAGTTTGGTGATGCGATTGCGACGCCAGATGTGCGACTGAAATATGGCGTGCCGAAAGCCGGTCGTGTCGCGAGTGCAAGCATTGCAGAGTTGCGCGCGTTGGGGGTGACGGGTGCGCGCGCGGAGAGCATTAGTGCCTTATCGAAAGCCGTCGCGAGTGGAGCGTTGCGACTCGAGCCCGGCGTTGATGTAAGCTCGACGATTGCGCAGATGGTGGCGCTGCCTGGTATTGGCGACTGGACTGCGCAGTATGTCGCGATGCGCGCGTTGCGTTGGCCGGACGGATTTCCCGCGAGTGATTTGTGGCTGAGGCGCGCAGTTGGTGATGTGTCCACTGCGAAGTTGGTGAAGGAGTCGGCGCGCTGGGCGCCGTGGCGCGCGTACGCGGCGATGCATTTGTGGAATGGAATTGCTTCGGGGGAGATGGTTTCGATGAGTGATTCCCGGGGGAGTTAGCGCATCGTGTGTGAGGCGTTGTTGCTGAAGGGGCGCAGCGCGATCATCACACGAAAACCCGCGAGGAAGTCATGATACAGTTTGCAATCGACACAGACGAAATGCTGCACGAACAGCGAGCGTTCGGAGCGCATGGAGTATTGGAAGTGGAACTGTTACCTGCAACGGACGAGTTTATGGAAGAGACGGAAATCTGGTACATCGAGATGCAAACGCCGATCGGGCTTGTGGTGGTTACGAGCGACGGTGATGCAGTGACGGGTTTGTACATGGAGTCGCACAAACACCGGCCGGTGAATCGCGATTATTGGATTCACGATGTGCGCGAGGAAATTGCCGTGCTGCGCGCGGCGAAGTTGCAGCTTGCGGAATACTTCGCGGGGGAACGCACGGAGTTCGATTTGCCGTTAGCCGCGACGGGCTCGGACGTGCAGAAAGTTGTGTGGCGCGAGTTGAGCAACATTCCGTACGGCGAAACGCGGAGTTACGGCGAAATTGCGCGCATTATTGGGAAACCAAAGGCGTCACGCGCGGTGGGTTCGGCGAACGGGAGAAATCCGATTTCGATTATCGTGCCGTGTCATCGGGTGATTGGGGCGGATGGGAGTTTGACGGGGTTTGGTGGGGGAATTGAGCGAAAGCAGTGGTTGTTGGCGCACGAGGCGAAGGTGGCAGGTACTGCGCAACTCATGAGTATGCAAACGCCGAGGTAGGTGCGAGAAGGAAGCAGTACGCCCCTGTCACGCGCGGTTAGCCACAAATTCGTGGCGTTTGGTTGCAGGGGCGAACAGGATGAGGAGTTTCCAACTTCACTTCTTCCGATTCCGAGATGCTTCTGCGACGAGCTGCTGTTGTGGCGGTTTTTATGGTGAGCGTATCTGCTTATGGTCAAGCGTTTCTTCCCGCGGCGCCCTCTGAACGCTGCACTGTGGCGCCAGCAAACATCGGCACGCCGGCGATGTGGCTGGACCGCGCCGCTGCACGAGTTCTTCCCGCTTCGATGGAAGGGAAGGTTCTGCGCGTGCGAGCCACGCACGACTCGCCACTTTGGGAGCAGAGCGATCGCTCCTATGAGCCGTTTATTCCGAACGCGAGCGAAACCGTTCGTTGGTTCGATCCGCAAACCAATGTTGAAGCAAGGAACAGTCCACTTCGGCCGGTAACGCCGGCGCAATACCCGGCCCAACTGCAAAGCCTGACCGGTTCGTTTGCCGGTCGCGATACGGCGGTTCGAGCGAACGCAGCGTTTTTTCCATTCGGTGCGGTGTACATGCGCCTCAATCCGTGGAGTGTGCTCGTAGACTGGCGCGCGCATGCGAGTGATGCGCGCGTCACGCAGCGATGCGTGTATCGTGACTACTCGCGCGTGGTGCTCGAGCGCGGTGGTGAGCGTTTGTATTTGACCGAATCGGATGGCGTGCCCATCAAGCTCGAACGCACTGAGCCTCACTATCTGTTCGGTCAGGTCAAGGCGGAGTATGTGTGGAACACGTGGTGGGTCGTGCGCGGCGGCGGGCTGTATCCGTACGCGGCGTTCTTATTGTTTGACGGAACGACCTATCAGCGCGTTGGTGTAGCGAGTGGAACAGCGCAACTCATTCCAATTGATTCAGCGCCGCGTTTGACGTTGCCCTCGGCATCTCCAATGAACGACAGGCTCGTGATTGGTGCGGCGAGTCCTGATACCGTTCGCATTGATGATCACACGTTTCAATTGATAACACCTGCTTACACTGAGACCGTCACGTTGCAGCGGGATACTGTGTTCCTACTTGATGCGACGTCGGGTGAAGCGCGTGCGCGTTTCGATTCCACGTGGATTGCGAAATTGTTTCCGGGCAAGCATGCCGTGACGTTGGTGGTGACTGATCTCGCGTGGCCGCATATCAGTAGCGTGCGCTTTTGGGTGGCGCGTGGTGCAACGGTCGTGTCGCATCGCACATCGGAAGATTTTATCAGGCGTGTGGTGGCGCGCAAATGGACGTTAGAGCCGGATGCGCTGGAAAAGGCGCGAGCGACATCGACACTGCGTTTCAGGGCGATTGATGATTCGTTGCGACTCGCCGGCGGGCGCGTGGTGATTTACGCAATGCGCGGCAACACAACTGAAGGCGCGCTCGGTGTGTGGTTGGCGGACAGCAAGTATTGGTGGGCGGGGGATTACGTGCAGCCCGATGCCGGTTCGCCGTATTATTTCGATGTGGTGCGTACGGTGCGCGGGTTGGGGTTGGAACCGGTGAAAGTGGGTTCGCAGCACAGCAAGTTGTTGGATTGGAAGGATGTGGAGTCGCGGGTGCCGGCGGGGAAGTGATGCCGTCGGTGGCGTAGGGCGTCGGGAGCGCTACTTCAGACGGATTGTTTGGGGAAGATTGTAGGGAGGGGGAGCAGCGATTAGGTTCTGGCTTCTGCTTGCCCGGTATTTTCGGGGAGAGCGGGACGTAGCGCAGTCCGGTAGCGCACCTGAATGGGGTTCAGGGGGT
>JBDUAX010000282.1:0-6110 GCA_040004455.1 Gemmatimonadaceae bacterium | reverse complement strand
GTACAGGCCACCGGCGCGGCGCATGGCGTCGACGTGAGTGTCTGCGGTGAGATGGCGTCACAACCTGTTACGGTCTTCGCGCTGCTCGGCCTGGGCATTCGCAACTTCAGCGTTTCACCACGGGCGGTGCCCAACGTGAAGCGCATCGTTCGCGGGGTGCGTGCTGAGGCCGCGCGGGATGCCGCTGATGCCGCGCTTTCCGCAGGGACCGCGCGAGAGGTCGAGTTGCTGCTCCGACGTCGCCTTCGTGCCGAACTGCGAGACGACGGCGTCTTTTAGTCAGACTGCCACCCCACTCGTGGCAGACTGGTCATACTGGTTATCTTCGCTCTTCCTTCAACCGAAAATACGCGTGGCTGATAAACATCTTTTTACCTCGGAATCCGTTACCGAGGGACATCCCGACAAAATCGCCGACCAGATCTCGGACGCCGTCCTTGATGCCATTCTCACCAAGGATCCGGCGGCCCGTGTTGCTTGCGAGACGCTCGTTACCACCGGGCTTGTCATTATCGCGGGTGAGATCACCACCACCGCGTACGTGCATTTGCCCGATGTAGTGCGAGCAACGGTCGAGAGAATTGGCTATACGAACGCCGAGTATGGTTTTGACAACAAGACCTGTGCGATCATGAGCACTATCGATCGCCAGTCCCCCGACATCGCCCAAGGCGTGGACGAAGACGGCGGGCGCGAACAGGGTGCCGGCGATCAAGGGATGATGTTTGGTTACGCCACCGACGAAACCGAAGAGCTGATGCCAATGCCAATTCAATTGGCGCACAAGCTCACGCACACGTTGGCTGCACGCCGCAAAGATGGCACGTTGCCGTGGTTGCGTCCCGATGGCAAAGCGCAGGTGTCGGTTGTGTACGAAGACAATCTGCCCGTCGCAGTCGATACCGTCGTTGTCTCAACGCAACACGACGAAAAGATCGTCCATAAAAAACTTCAGGCCGCCATTATCAAGGAAGTTATCGAAGCCAGCATTCCGGCCGACTTCCGAGCCAAGAAAATCAAATACCACATCAATCCAACTGGTCGCTTCGTAATTGGCGGACCGCAGGGTGATGCTGGACTCACGGGACGCAAGATTATCGTCGATACCTATGGCGGAATGGGGCGTCACGGCGGCGGCGCCTTCAGCGGAAAAGATCCGTCAAAGGTCGATCGCTCTGCGTGCTATGCCGCGCGCTGGGTTGCGAAAAACATTATTGCAGCGGGCCTCGCGAAGCGATGCGAAGTTCAGGTTGCATACGCAATTGGCGTCGCCGAACCCGTGTCAGTGTATGTACAGACGTTCGGCACAGGCGTAGTTCCGGATCGCCAAATCGAAGCGGCCGTCATGGGCGAATTCGACTTGACGCCAAAGGGAATTTCCACCGCGCTCGATTTGCGGAAGCCGATTTACCAGCCAACCGCCGCGTATGGACACTTCGGCCGTAAGCCAGTTGCAGTTGGCAAAGGAAAAACTGGTCACACGTTCTTTACCTGGGAACGCACTGACCGCGTGGCCGCGCTCAAGCGCGCCATCAAGGGCTGATAGTTGTGAAGCGCGCACGTTTCGCATTCGCGACGCGTGCGCGCTGTTCGCATCGCACGTTCGCGCCGCCGCGCGCGCAATACAAATGATCGAAGTTGTTGTTGAACGACTGGTTCCCGACGTATCGTCCCCAGATGCGTACGTGGTGGTCCTGCGCGAAAAATCGGGACTCCGAGTGCTCCCCATTTGGATACGACGTCTCGAAGCCGAATCAATCGCCGAAGGATTGCAGCAGATCCAGGCCAAACGGCCGCTCACTCACGATTTGTGCAAGTCAATCATCGCAGCACTCGGTGGGACGTTGCAGGCGGTGCATATCACTCGCGTGAAAGATGATACGTACTACGCAAAACTCGTCGTCGCGCAGCACGACGGCATGATTCACGTCGATGCACGACCCTCCGACAGCATCGCGATTGCCGTGCGTATGAATGCGCCCATTTTTGCGCAGGAACTGTTGCTGTCAACGATCGACATCGACTCGGCATCATCGGCGAACGCCAAAGCCGATTCGGCATTGAGCAGTTCAAACGATAAAGAAAATTCATTTCAGTTGACCACCGAGCAGCTCAAGGCGCACTTGCAGAAACTTCGCCCTGAAGACTTTGGAAAATTCTCGCCGTGAGCTTAGTGCCCAACAGCAATTTCCTCAAACACAGATACACGGTTTTACTCGTCGCCGCGCTGGCCGTTGCCACGCAGCGAGTTGGCGCGCAGGAATCACGTTCAGTGGATGGGCGAGTGGTTCGCCCTGTTTCGGTTCCCATCACCGACACAGGCAAGGCCCCGAAAAAAATTGACAGTCTCGCGCTGACCAGCGTAACCAATGCCATGGTGACGTTGCATCGCGTTGCCAAAGACGGCCAGGGTCCGCTCGACTCCGTGCGCACAGACGCGAAAGGCGTCTATCATTTTTCCTTTCGCACGAAAGGTGATGCCGACGCAGTGTATTTCACGTCGGTAACCTGGGGCGGCATTGCGTACTTCACGGCACCGTTGCGCAACGTCGTCACGCGTGATCGCGATGCGGAGATCACAGTGTTCGATACCACAACCCGGGCACTGCCGCTCACAATTTCCGGGCGACACCTGATTGTGAGTGCGGCCGACACCAGCAATCAACGTACGGTTGTTGAAGTGTTTGAAATCTCCAACGACAGTGCACTGACAATGGTCTCTGCCGACTCAAAAACTGGCAAACCCACCTGGTCCGTTGCAGTGCCGGTCGACGCCCGCAACGTAAAAGTTGGACAAGGTGAAGTTACGGCGGACGCCCTTACTGCAACGCCTGGCCGCGTATCGGTGTTCAGTGCTATCGCTCCCGGTGTCAAGCAAATCTCCTTTTCGTATCGGGTTCCCTCGCAGAGTTTTCCCCTTTCGTTTGTCGTTGAACACGGTGCATCGGTTCTCGAAGTACTTCTTGAAGATCCAACCGGGCGAGTAACCGGCAGCGGTCTCGCCGCAACCGATCCTGTTTCTCTCGAGAATCGAAATTTTCGACGCTTTCTGGCACAGGACGTCAAGGATGGCGCGATCATCAGCGTCATTTTGTCGTCAGGGCCGTCCGTTGGGCGCAATTTGTACATTGCAATGTTGTTGGGCACCATCGGTGTGGTCATGCTGCTGATTTTATTTCGTGCTGTTCAACGACGTCGGCCCGCGCTGTCGGGAGGCACGCTGACACCCACTCGTGCACCCGAAGCACCATTGGCCGATCGCATTGCACGTGAAATTGTTGACCTCGATGCAACGTTTGCTAAACACGAAAATCCAAGCGACGCACTTCACCAGGCGTATAAGGAACGGCGTGCCGAGTTGAAGGATGCATTGGCGGCGGAAATTGCGCGTCGCTGAGTTGATACGGACAAAGCGTGCGTTGTTGTTGGCGGTAATCACCGCTACAGCGTCTGCAGCCGCGTGTTCCAGTCGCGATAACGCCGCGGCCTCCAGTTCAACAGCTGCGGCCGCCGCTGATACCGACGATTTCGGCGCGCGCATTGCACGCGACTCCGCTGTTGGTGCGCGCGTGATTTCGTTAGTACCAGCGGCCACAGAAATTATTTTTGCGATCGGGCGCGGCAACAGATTGGTCGGACGCACCACGTGGGACTTGTATCCCGATTCCGCGCGCAACGTGCCCAGCGTCGGTGATGGAATGCGACCCAACGTCGAAGTTGTGTTGGCAGCCAAGCCCACTCTCGTTGTGATTTACGCGAGCGCTGAAAATCGTGCGGCCGCTGCCTCCTTCACCAAAGCCGGAATTGCCGTGCTGGCCATTCGCGTCGATCGCATTGCCGATTTCGAACGGCTAGCAAAAACGCTGGGTTCAATGCTCGGCGCATCTGATCGCGCGACGAACGTGGTGGACAGCGTTGCCGGAACACTCAACAACGTGCGCGCTGCCGTTGCTGGAACCGAGCGGCCCACGGTAGTGTGGCCTCTTTGGGACGCGCCGGTGCTGGTTGTTGGAAGCGGTAGCTTTCTTGCAGAGTTACTTGAAATCGCTGGCGGAACGAATGCATTTGCCGATCTCGACAAACCTTCTCCCGAAGTCTCCGTCGAGGAAATCGCGCACCGTAACCCCGCACTGATACTGGCATCGCCACTAAGCGCAAAACGATTGGCAGTGAGCGCCAAATGGCAATCAGTAAAGGCCATTCACGATAAACACCTTCGCGAAATAGACACGGTCCTGGTGGGTCGCCCAACTGTAACGCTTGGCATGGCCGCAGTTTCATTAGCGAAATTGCTGCATCCGGAGCGCGCATCGGGGCTGCCTTGAAGCCACGTGTACGGCGTGCGTTCATGATGATGAGCTCATGACCTCGTCGCGCCCATCGCCGCCATCGTCAGCGTCTGGTGTTCGCAAACGCGACACAACGTGGACTTCGCTGATTATCGGCGTTGTAGCGTTGTTAACACTGTCAGTCATCGCGTTGCTGGTCGGCGCTTGGCCGCTGCACGTGCGGACTGTGTTTAGCGCGCTCTTCGGTCGTGGGGATCCAACCGTCATTTCCATTGTTCGGGACTTGCGCGCACCTCGATTGCTATTGGCAGCGCTCGTGGGCGCCGGACTCGCAACCAGCGGTGGCGCGCTGCAGGGCACCCTTCGCAATCCGCTCGCAGAACCGTATCTGCTGGGGGTATCCGGTGGCGCTGCAGTCGGCGCCGTTATTGCAATGGCGCTGGGAATCGATCAGCCGCTCGCCGTGACAATTGCTGCCTTCATCGGTGCGGCGTCGGCAACCATTTGCGTTTCGGTCATCGCGCGCATGGTGGCAGGACGTACTGATGCGCGAATGTTGCTAATGGCCGGCGTTGTAGTCGGCGCGTTTGCAAACGCGGCCATTCTCGTGATGCTTGCGGGTGTTCCGGCAGACCGATTGCGCGGTGCGTTGTGGTGGATGATGGGTTCCGCGGCCGATGCAACATGGGACGGTGTCGGTCGGTTGGCGCTTGCTGTCCTCGTGTTTGGCGGCGCGCTCATTTGGCTTGCTCGCGAACTCGACGTACTGGCGTTGGGTGAAGAGCCAGCGGCGGCACTCGGCGCTGATGTCGACAAGACTTCGCGACAGATATTTCTGCTTGCTTCATTTCTCGCAGCGGCGACCGTTGCCGCTGCAGGACTCGTCGGGTTTGTCGGACTTGTTGTTCCGAATCTCGCGCGTGCCCTGGGCGTCAGAAGTCACCGACCAATGTTGTTGTTGTCGGCAGTGTACGGCGCAGCGTTGCTCGTATTTGCAGATGTTGTTGCCCGCACGGCGCGCGCTCCCGCTGAACTGCCCTTGGGAGCAATCACCGCGCTTATTGGTGTTCCATTTTTTCTCGCGCGTTTGCGCAAGCTTTCATGATTGAAAGTTCGCTCGAATTTCGCGGCCTCGTTGTGAGCTATCCCAAGCGACAGGTGAACGCGCTTGACGATGTATCGTTCAATGTTCTCCCTGGTAGAATCACCGCAGTAGTCGGACCGAACGGCAGCGGCAAGAGTACCCTGGTTCGTGCATTGCTACGTCGCGTCGCGATTCAGCGTGGTAGCATTGTGATGGGAGGTCGCGCGCTTACCTCCTATGATGCGCGCGAATTCGCACGCTCCGTGGCGGTGGTGCCGCAACGCGAAGAACCAGTCATGCCGTTGCCCGTGATTGACTTCGTCACCCTCGGAAGGCATGCGCATCGCGGCGCGTTGGGTGCATTGTCTACGGCCGATCGTTCGGCCGTTCAGAATGCGATGTCATTAGCGGGCGCCGACGATACCGCACAACGTTCAACCGACGAGCTGTCCGGTGGAGAGTGGCAGCGCGTTCGAATTGCACGCGCCCTTGCGCAGGACGCGCCAATCCTCGTGCTCGACGAGCCAACCGCTTTTCTCGATATCGCGCATGAGATGGCTGTTTTCGAGTTGCTTGATGCTCTGGCACGTCAAAAACGAACCGTTCTGTTAATCAGCCATCAACTCAACCTTGTGGCGCGTTTTTCCTCGCAAATTGTGCTATTGCACGAAGGCCTTGTCGCAGCGTCCGGATCGGCCGAAGAAGTAATGCAGGGCCCGATACTTGAAAAAGTGTAC
>JBDUAX010000281.1:0-6142 GCA_040004455.1 Gemmatimonadaceae bacterium | reverse complement strand
ACGTTACCGCCAATGCGGTGGGCTCTTACCCCACCGTTTCACCCTTACCTCAACTCGCGTTGAGGCGGTCTGTTTTCTGTGGCACTATCCGTCGCGCTTGGCTTGTGGCCGCGCGCGCCCAGGCATTACCTGGCAGCCTACCCTGTGGAGCCCGGACTTTCCTCGGTAGCACGAATGCTATCGCGACCATCCGGCTGACGACCACCCTTTCGCAATATACCGATAATCATCCGAGAGCGGTTTTCCACGCCGGTCGTTGCCCTTCATCGCGTCATAGTGACAAGGGTGTGACGCGCGTTCCTATCGTGTGCATCACGCAACCGGCCGCAATCGTGACACAGCAAAAGATTGCAGTCGGCATTGAATTTGTCCTACGGATTGTTCAAGGAGTGTCGCGATGCCTCTTCCCAGCAACGTGCGCCGGATTCCGAACTATGTGCGGGTCGCACCCCGCACATCGGCCACACAGCCAATCAAACCCGAATCAGTCAGCACATTGCTGGCACCGGCCGAACGACCGCGCGTCGATGCTGCGGGAGAAGGCTGCTTCGTCACCCTGCACCGCGAATCAGTCGACGAAGTATTGAATGACTTGCGTATGCGGCGCGCCTCAACTGTGCTGGTGTCCGTTGCACACTACGCCAGTCAACACACCCCTCCGGTCGCACGACTGGTTCGCGAGTTTCCCCGCATTCCAGCGTTGGCACTGCTGACCGGAACTGAGCCGTCATCAACCCAGGCATTGCTTTCGCTCGGACAACAGGGTGTACGCGCTTTGGTGGATGTTCGTGACGCGCGCGGATGGCGAGAGTTGCGCCGGCTCATCACCGAAGAACGCGCTGAATCAATTGAACGCATCGCGTTGTTGCAATTGAACGCCGACCTCAAGGATGCGCCAGAAGATTGCCTGCGATTCTTCGACGCGCTGTTCTCCTCTCCACCATCGGTCGGAACAGTACGCGTATTTGCACGCCGTCTTGGTGTATTGCCGAGCACTCTCATGAGCCGGTTTTTCCGGGCCAAACTGCCGGCTCCCAAGAAATATCTCGCAATGGCACGGTTGGTTCGCTCGGCGCGTCTCTTTGAAAATCCGGGATTGAGCGTCGCGCAAGTTGCGAATCAATTGGAATACTCATCACCACAGAGTTTTTCGCGTCACCTGCAAACACTGCTGCATTGCACGGCCGTCGGATTTCGTCACCAATACAGCGGTGAATCAATGTTGCAGCAGATGCGCGATGAACTGGTATTACCGTATCGCGACCAGTTAAAAATTTTTCATCCGCTTATCGTCTCGCCGGGTTGGATGGGCCGCGAAGATTGACGAACGGAAGAATCGAACTCAAATCAGGCCGCTTGATATCGCTGCACGGCGCCACGCAAACGCTCCGCAGTCTCTGACAACTGTTCGGCGCTTCGAGACAGCTCGCTGATGCTCACGCGCTGACCCGCGGCGGCTTCGGCCGCGCGTAAGGCACCGCCGGCGGCGCGTTGCGCCACGTCATCAACCGTTTCAAAGGCGCCCGCGACACTCCCCGCGAGCGACGCTTGCGTCCGGGCCAGCACTGCGGCCTGCTGGCTACGATCGGCAATGCGCGCAATGCCTTCAACCATCGAACTCAAAGCCTGCGTTGCTTCGCGCGCAATTCCTCCAGCGCCGGCTACTTCGCGGGCCGTTCCTTCCATTGCGTCAACAGCGCCGCTGATGTCGTCCCGTACGTTTTGCACTGTGGCGGCAATTGCTTTCGCCGCCTGCGCGCTTTCGCCGGCGAGCTTGCGGATTTCTTCGGCAACCACAGCAAATCCATACCCGTGTTCGCCTGCGCGCGACGCTTCAATTGCCGCGTTCAGCGCCAGCAAATTTGTTTGTCGCGCAATGCGCGATACGGTCATGACGAAATCACCGACCCGTTCAGATGCTGGCGCCAGCAATCGCACCTGTTCGGC
The DNA here is from genome assembly GCA_040004455.1 of Gemmatimonadaceae bacterium. GTDB lineage: Bacteria > Gemmatimonadota > Gemmatimonadetes > Gemmatimonadales > Gemmatimonadaceae > Gemmatimonas. The sequence continues at coordinate 4,195 of JBDUAX010000281.1, read as the reverse complement.
CGCCATACCAACGCCTTCGCCAACGTGCACCAGGGTTGTCGCTGCGCGTTCGATTGCCAATCGACTCAGTTCGGCGGCTTGGTCGAGTGACTTTGCATCCATCGCCGTCGCGTCAGCGCGTTGCTTGGCGGTGTCAGCCGCATCACGCGCCTGGCGACTCGATTGCGCGCCGCTCTCCACGCCGCGTCTCTGCTCAGCGAGTTCCTCGCTTAAGGAGCGCGCGCCACTCGCAACGTCGGCTGCACGCGCCTGCAGCGTACTCGAAGCACCAGTCAATTGTTCTGCCACCGCTGCCAGTTCGTCGGCCTCCCCCTGAACCGTCGCAATCAACGATGACAATTCTCGCAACATGTTGTCGAAGCTGCGTTCGAGAAATCCGAGTTCATCGTCGTGATGCGTTTCAACGCGAGCCAATAGATCACCGTGTTCAACTGCATTCACGCGCGTGCGCGTGCGGCGAATGCGCCGCATGAGCCGAGACGGGAGTGGTACGATTTGCGATGCAATCACCATCAGCAGAACCGTCGCAAGAATTGTTTGTTGAAGTGGCACTGCGGTCGCTGGGTGCAAGGCGCCAAACGCGAGACTCGCCGCAAGAAATCCAATTGAGGACAATGCCGTCGTGGTGTAACCCATCGCGCGGCCTTGATCGAATGAGTAGGGCACAATCGCCAGCAGATACGTCAGGACGAGTACTGGCGACCCAAACACCAACACTACCGCACTGATCAATGCGGTGTCCAACAGCACGAACACGTATCGATATCCCGATCGATACGTTCGCGGAGAGACGCTCAGTTCTGTGAGTGCGAAGTTCAACAACAGCGCCACCGACAGCAGCGCCAGCATTGTTGGCAATGGCACGGCCGCGAGTCCGAATTGCACACCAACGATCAAAACGGCGGCGAGCAGAATGGTGCTCCAGTACCGCTTTCGGGAACCGATGCGAAAGGTGGTCAGGTCCTTCGCGCGTTGTTCGTCCAGCGCGAAATCATCGACTTGTGTGTTGGTGCGTTCCGCTTTTCTCGGAGCCGCTGGAAAGGCAAACGACGTGGCCACGGGCAGTCTGGGCTAGCGTCCGCGAATGTACGGACTGCTTCACTCTGATGACGCCCGAGTGCGCTCCTCCGTATCAGCCCATCCCGCTTTGGTCAGTTAAGCAGAGCCATGATATCGGCAGCGTTCGCGAGGCTCGACACTTTGAGTCCGGCGCCCTCCAGGGCCTCCCGCCCGCCTTCCTGGCGGTCAACCAAGGCCAGAACGCCCAGAACAATTCCCCCGGCCGCCTTGACGGCATCAACGGCCGTGAGAGCGGAGCCACCGGTGGTGATCACGTCCTCTATCACAACGACGCGGTCTCCAGACCGAAATGGCCCCTCGATGAGCTTCCCCGTGCCGTATTGTTTAACTTCTTTCCTGACGGTAAATGACCGAACTAATTTCGACCGGCCTAATTCTGCAGCCAATGCGCTGGCGTGTGCGATGGCGTATGAGATTGGGTCGGCGCCCAGAGTCAGGCCTCCCACCGCGTCGACCTCGGGGTCGAAGGCGCTGATCGCAGCCAGCCCCTCACGGCCGATTATCAGCTGCCCTTCTGGACTCATAGCGGTGAGCCGAGCGTCTATGTAGAGATTGGACTTGCGTCCGGAGGCGAGTACAAAATCGCCCCGCTTTGCCGATCGTTCGGCGAGCAGGGCGATCAAGGTTTTCTGGTCGTTCACGGGGGCTGGATTAGTCGCGACGAAACAGTCCTCGAACCTTGCCAAACAGACCAGGTTTGGAAGCGTCGTCGCTCGTTGTAGAAGGAGCTTCGGCGGTGGTTTGGGCGGCGGCAGTGAGCGCTCCCGCGAATTCTCGTACGGACCCGAACCGTTCTGTTGGCTGCTTGGAAAGTGCCCGCATGATTACCGTCTCAACGGCTGCGGGGAACGTGAGCCCCGGTTTCGCTTTGCCGAGTGCGATGGGCGGTTGCGTTAGCAGCTGTGAGAAAAGCTCGCGTGGTGACTTTCCGACGTAGGGAAGGGCGCCCGTGAGCAGGTAGTAAGCGATTGTCGCGAGCGAGTACTGATCGGCTGCCGGCCCTACCAACTCACCGGAGAGTGCTTCGGGGGCGACGTACATAAGCGTGCCCACAAAAAAGCCGGCGCGCGTCAATCGCTGATCAGGTGCGGCGTCGGTGTCGGCCGCAATGCCGAAATCCAGCAATTTCACGTGGACTGAAGTCGGATCGTACATCACGTTTTCTGGTTTCAAATCGCGATGAACAATGCCCGCATCATGGGCGGCCTGAACAGCTCCGCCAATTTGGCGAATGATTTCGGCGACTTCTTTGCACGGAAGGGGGCCGCTGCGATCCGCGTACTTCTCGAGGATTTCGCCGCCGGCCCATTCGATGGCAAGGAAATAGCGCTCGCCATCAGTTTGCCCAAACTCTATGGTACGAACGATGTTCGGGTGTTCGGCGCGCTCGCCAAATTGTGCCTCGCGCAGAAATCGCGCGACAGCGGTTTTATCGTGCCGCAGCTTATCGCGCAGCACTTTCAGGGCAACGGTTCCGTGCTGTGGGTGTTCGGCGCGAAATACGGTCGATGTTCCACCTTCTCCGACCTTCGCACGCACCGTGTAGCCAGCGAGCGTAGTCCCGACTAACGGATCTATGGACACGCGGCGAACGTAATGCCGTGACAGGCACCGGTGCAAGCACGATCTGGTTGCTATTTGCGCGTCGTCGTAGGGAGGTTACCGTCTTATGTGTTTCTCTGCATATACGAACAACAGTTCAACAGCAGTTCACTGATTCTTTCCTGATGGCGGGAGTTTTGTATCCAATGCGCCGTTCGCGCCGGGCTTTCATTCAGTCTCCAATGCTGTGCTGGTTGGCTTTGTCGGCGGCCTGCTATCACGGGAACCGCGGAGGAGCTGGTGGTCGAAACGCTTCGCCGAACTCCGGGGGGTTCCTTTCGGGGCAGGCGCCCGATCTTGGGCGAGTGTATCAGTCCATGGGGCTGATCACGTCAACTGGACAAATCCCCTTCGTGGGTAGTGTGTCGTTCCTGGGCGGCCCCACCGCCGACACCACGCTCATGCTGCTGGCCGTCTCGTTGCCATCCAGTTCGTTGAGTTTTCAGCGCGTCAATGAGCAGTACGCTGCCAACTATACGGTTCGCGTGGAGTTGCGGCAGGGGACCACCGTCGTGCAGCAATGGGATGCGAAGGAATCAGTGCGAGTGCCGACATTCAAGGAAACCGCACGAACCGATGAAAGTGTGATTTGGCAACAGTACCTGCGCGTCGCGCCGGGAGAATACTCGCTCACCGTTGGTTTGAAGGACGAATCCGTAATTCGCAATTCCGCACAGGAAGTCACGATCGTAGTACCGCGAGTTGCGGCGGGTGAATTGAGTTCACCGATTCCGGTATACGAAGCAATTTCGCGTAGCCGCCTCGATTCATTGCCGCGTATGCTGGCACGACCACGCTCATCGGTGAGCTTCGCGACCGACAGCATTCTCCCGATTTATCTCGAAGCATCGGGCGTTTCGAGTCCCACGCTGGTGAACGCGTCACTGTCGGCTGAAGGCAATACAGTGGTGTGGCGAGATTCACTCACCATTGTACCGAGTGGTGGCTCGGTCACCAGTAGAATGCTGTCAATTCCCGTCAAGAAAATGGGAATCGGTATTGTCACGCTTAGCGTTGCGCGTGCTGGTACGAATGACACGTCGCGCACCCGTCTGTTTGTCACGCTTGGCGATGATTTACCAATCGCGTCATTCGAAGAAATGATTCGGTATCTCAAGTACTTCGCGTCGACTGAACGCCTGAAGATTTTGCGCGACGCCACTCCCGCAAACCGTCCGCAAGCCTGGGCCGATTTCCTGCGCGTCACAGATCCGGTTCCGGCAACTTCCGAGAACGAGGGTTTGCGCGACTACTTCAATCGAATTCGTACTGCCAACGTGAGATTTCATGACGACGCGATCATTGGTTGGCAATCCGATCGTGGAACCGCATTTGTAGGACTCGGCGAGCCGGACAGAATTTATGACGCGCCGATTATCGATCCCGCCGCGCGCAGTCGCCAACAGGTGTGGGAATACACAGGCGAAATTCGTGTACAACTGGTGTTTGTCGACAACGGCGGAATGGGTCGGTTCCGTTTGAGTTCGTCGGGAGTCAACGAACTCGAAGCTGC